>JAZQJN010000101.1:0-1989 GCA_045541655.1 Acutalibacteraceae bacterium | reverse complement strand
CCGAAAGGCGAATTTAAGAACATTTTTTGGCAAACTAAAGTTTTGATTTTGCAAAAACATTGGGTGTTGAATATCAAATTTGATTACTTTGAGGCAAATTTGAATTGCTAATCCACCCTAAATGAAGCAAGAATAAAGTTAATCGTACTATTTTTCGACTTTAAGTGCAGTGTCGGGACACATAATTGCACACATAGCACAGGAAATGCAACCTTCTTCATCAACCACTTCTACGGGATGATAACCCTTAGAATTAAGCTGGTCTTTTGATAGAGCGATTGCCTTCTTGGGACAAACGTTAACGCAAAGTCCGCAACCTTTACAGCGTTCGGAATCAACCGTTACCTTAGACATAGATTATTCAGTCCTTTCTGAAATTACAGTATATGTATAAACCGTGATTTACCACGGCGGTAATACCATTCTTGAAACGGGGAAAACATTGGGAACGTCAGGGAAATCCTTCACCAGATCTTCTCTGATTACGGTATATTTAATGGGAAGTCCCGTAATCTTTGAAACCTCCTCAGCAAAGGGGAGAGCATCCCTCACGATATCGGATGTGGTTTCATCACAAAGATGGGAGTTATTGCAAAGAGCGGTGGCTTTAAGGCGGGATGCCGTTTCAATCTCCCTCAAAATTTCCACAGGGGCCTCGGGGGAGGTGGTCTGCTCACGGTATTTGTTAATAACGTAAAGCATCTCATAACCCGCGTTTTTAATATCATTTGAAAATTGACCTAAAGCGGTAGCACCTGCATCATCACCGCCGGCATCGAAGATAACCGTATCGTAATCACCGCAAAAAAGTGCCTTAACCTTGGGAGATATAAAGGGTGCATCCACAGTGGTACCCAAAGCAACGGGAGCCACCACGTCAATACCTCTATTTTTAAGGAGTTCAGCATAATCACCTGAACGGAAATAGGGATTAACTACGTCCATATCACAAAGGGCAGTTTTACCCTTTAAAGATAGGGCGAGATTCAAGGAAAAATTAGTTTTTCCCACGCCATAATGACCGCACACGATAATGATTTTCAACGATAGTTCTCCTTTTACCCTTTTGAATTAAACTATTATAACACAAAACTCTTGTATGTGCAAGAAAAAGAGTGTATAATATGTATGGAATTTTTGAATTTTTTTAATAAAATCATAAAACATTTATTGGCAGAATATATCTTATTATATTATTTTTACTGGAGGAACAAATTATGTCAAATTTTAAAGAGGTAAATATTCGCGACGTTCATGAAAACGGAGTATCCCTTATTGCAGACCGATATATGCTTATCACCGCAGGGGATGAGAAGGGTTACAATATGATGACCGGCTCCTGGGGATTTATTGGAGAAATGTGGCATAAAGACGTCATTATTCCCGTGGTCCGTCCCCAAAGACACACCTTCAAATTCTTGGAGGAGCAAGACTGCTTTTCCATCTGCTTTTTCAGCGGAGAAACCTCCAAAAACGTGCATAAAATATGCGGTTCAAAAAGCGGTCGTGATGTAAATAAAACCGAGGCAACGGGACTTATCCCCGTCTTCGATAAAGGCACCGTATATTTCGAACAAGCCGACATAGTTCTCATCTGCAAAAAGATTTATGTAAGCGATATTAATTCCGATAATTTTATCGATAAATCTTTAGATTCAAACTATAATAACGACTATCATAGATGCTATATGGGCGAAATTTTACACACCTTTGTTAAAGAATAATTTGCAAATAAAAACACAAACTGCCTATCCTTTATGGATAGGCAGTTCGCATTTTATATTGTTTTTTGTGTTTAAATTGTTCGGCATATAACTTCTACTTGAGTTATAACATTTCTTAAGGGTATATCACCAAGCATAAAAGAAAGTGTTTCATCAGCAGTAGCATATAGCTTTCTGGTCTCTTTTTTATTTGCTTCAGCAATACTTATTTCTTTTTCGGTGTGTGTTATACTATAGGTTTTGTCGTTCCACTTGAAAAGAACTT
>JAZQJN010000100.1:0-4765 GCA_045541655.1 Acutalibacteraceae bacterium | reverse complement strand
TGCTGTTTCCATCAAAACCCTCTCTACATATTGCCATTTATAACTGTCTTTAGGTAAAACGTCTAAGGTTCCCCTAACGGCAGATGGTGTTTTACTTGCCATTTAATATCACTCCGATATCATTTATAATTTCATTGGTGGCGGAGATAAGTTCTTTTATTCCACCTTCATTTAATACTGTATAGGTTGCCTTTTGAGAATAGATGCTATCATCATTTTGTGCGTTTATTCTCGAAAGAGCAGATTCTTTATCTATGTTATCCCGCATCATAATTCGTTTGAGTCGAATATCATTCGACGCAGTAACCGCAAGGGTGCAATCGCAAAGGGATTCTAATTTCGCCTCAAATAAAAGGGGTGCATCGATAACGGTCAGTCCTGCATTTAGATTTTTTCTCATTTCGAGTTTTGATTTAATCTCATCAATAATAGCAGGATGGGTAATTTGATTTAATTTTTCGGTGTTTTCTTTTGATGAAAAGGCAACCTTTGCAAGGGCTTTTCGGCACACCTTACTACCGTCTAAAACGTTGCCAAAAGCAAATGTGATTTTCTCAATAATATCTTTTCTATCAAGAATCTCACGGGCAATAACATCACAGTCGATAATAAATGCTCCCAAGGATTTAAAGTGTTCCGAAAGGGTGGATTTACCCGCACCCGTTGTGCCTGTAAGACCTAAAACACAGTAGGGCTTAGGTGTAACCACCTTGAATGCGGCGGCACGGATAAGCCGATTATATACCGCCAAACCAATACCCGACTTTTCGGGACAATGGGCATATATTACCTTTGCACCTTTATCATCTAAATTACGAAGGGCGGAGAATAACGCCTTTGCATAATCGCCTTGTGTATCCTTTGAACCCACCGCAAGATAAGGGATATTAATTTTATCCTTTTCTTCATCAAAACAAAGGGCATAAACACCCTCTTCGTTTTTGAAGCGGTTAACGTAAGATACGAAATCTTCGCCGTCAGCATCCACCACAATTACCTTTGCTTTAGGGGAGTAATGCTTGTACTTCATACCGGGAGATGCTACGTTTTCGGTGAAAATATCCGATACCACCGATGGGTCAATATCAATTTCGCCAATTACATTTTCAATCTGTTCCACCGTAATACCGCCGGGACGGAGTAGTCGGGGTTTGCCCTCTGCAATATACAAAACGGTAGATTCAACACCCACTTCACACTCACCGCCATCAAGAATAGCGGGAATACGACCGTCCAAATCCTTCATAACGTGGAAAGCGGTGGTGGGGCTTGGAGATCCCGAAAGGTTTGCAGATGGTGCCGCAAGGGGAACCCCTGACGTTTCAATAACCATTCTTGCAACAGGATGAGAAGGCATCCTTACAGCAACGGTGTTGAGTTTAGGAGCAACCTCTTTTGGCACTGTATCTTTTCTCTCAAATATCATGGTTAAAGGACCGGGCCAGAACTTGTCCGCCAAAAGTTTTGCATTTTCGGGGATATTTGTAACAAGACCTTCAAGTTCTTCAAACCTTGAGATATGCACAATAAGGGGATTGTCGGAGGGTCTGCCTTTTGCCGCGTAGATTTTTTTGATTGCATCCACGTTCATAGCATCAGCAGCAAGACCGTAAACCGTTTCGGTGGGAATACCCACAACCTCTCCCTTTTTTAAGAGTTCGGATGCAGTTTTAATTCCCTCGTTATTCGATTGTAGTAGTTGAGTTTTCAATATCTTCTACCACACAATTCTTTATGTAATCAAGTGAACGGAGGGCTAACGCCTCGTATCGTAACTTTTTATCTTTAATTAGTTCGGGCAAGGGGGGCAACATACCGAAATTTGCTCCCATGGGCTGAAAATCTTCAACCTCAGGATTGCTAATATATTTAGCAAGGGAACCAATCATGGTAATTTCGGGAAGGGTAAGGGAGTCTTCACCCATTATTCGCTTGTAGCAGTTAATACCCGCCATAATACCCGAAGCCGCCGATTCCATATATCCTTCCACACCGGTAATTTGTCCGGCAAAGAATATGTTTTCATTACTTCTCAAAGAAAAATCTTCACTGAGAAGTTTAGGGGAATTTATAAAGGTGTTGCGGTGCATAACACCATACCTTACAAATTCGGCATTTTTCAGTGCAGGAATAAGGGAGAAAACCCTCTTTTGTTCGGGGAATTTAAGATTGGTCTGAAACCCAACCAAGTTATACATAGACCCTGAAACGTTTTCCTTTCTGAGTTGAAGTACCGCCCAGGGACGATGACCGGTTTTAGGATCTCTAAGTCCCACCGGCTTCATAGGGCCAAAACGGATGGTGTTCTCACCCCGTTTAGCCATAATTTCAATGGGCATACAACCCTCATAAACGCCCTTTTTCTTATCGAAGGAGTGAAGGTCCGCCGATTCGGCGTTTATAAGTTCGTTATAAAAATGCTCGTATTCCTCTTTGTTCATAGGACAGTTGATGTAATCGTCCTCGCCACCCCGTTCATAACGGGAAGCAAAAAATCCGCTATTCATATCAATACTGTCAAAGGTAACAATAGGAGCGGCAGCATCATAGAAGGAGAGATAATCAAGTCCCAATATATTTTTTAATTCATCTGCCAAAGGGTCGGATGTGAGAGGCCCTGATGCAATAATACAATATCCGTCGGGAATTTTAGTGACCTCTTCTTCCACCACTTTAATATTGGGATGATTTTTTATAATACTTGTGATATGGGCGGAAAAATCATCACGATTAACCGCCAAAGCACCGCCCGCAGGGACACGGCATTTGTAAGCGGTGTCAACACAAACCGAATTAAACAGTGCCATTTCGGCTTTGAGCAGACCGCCTGCCGAACCGATACGCTCGGCTTTAAGGGAGTTCGAACAAACAAGTTCGGCAAAGTTTTCGCTTTTGTGAGCAGGGGACATTTTGTTTGGTTTCATATCGTAAAGAGTAACAAAGATTCCTCTGTTCGCAAGTTGCAAAGCGGCTTCACAACCGGCAAGACCTGCACCTATAACCGAAACGGAAAATTTATTCCTCATCTTTCGCTTTTGCCCTTCCTCTGCGTTTGGTTTCGCCCTTTTGTTGATATCCGCAATTTTCGGCGTTACAAACCGTAAGACCACCACGACGTTTGAAAAGGGTTTTACCGCATTGAGGACATACGTCCGCTGTGGGAGTATCCCAGGTCATAAATCCACATTCTTGCCCTTTTTCGCAGGCAAAATATTTATATCCTTTACGGGATTTTTTCTCTAAAATCTTTCCACCGCATTTAGGACAAGCACCAAGGGTTTCTACCACAATAGGTTTAGTTGTTTTGCATTCGGGATAACCCGAACAAGCAATAAATTTACCAAAACGACCGCTTTTGATAACCAAAGGTTTACCGCATTTTTCGCAAAATTCACCTGTTTCGGTATCGGGAATTTTGGCATATTTACCATCCATTTTTGATTCTGCAAGGGATAGATTATCAATGAAAGGTCCATAGAATTTAGTAAGAGCTTCCACGTAGTTTTCGTTGCCTTCGGCAATCATATCCAAATCCTTTTCCATTGCCGCGGTAAATTTAGAGTCAACAATATCCTTAAATAGTTCCTTCATAAGTTTGGTGGTAACCTCGCCTAAAAGGGTGGGTTTAAGGGCTTTCTTTTCTCTTTCGACGTATTCACGCTTAATAATTGTAGCAATGGTAGGAGCGTAGGTAGAAGGACGACCAATTCCCGATTCTTCCATAACCTTAATGAGTGATGCCTCGTTGTAACGAGCAGGAGGTTGTGTAAAATGTTGGTCGTAAAGTAATTCTCTTAAATCAAGGGGATCGCCGTTTTCAAGAACGGGGATAGAGGTATTTTCTTCTTCATTTTCGTTGGTATCTTGATATACAGCGGTAAAGCCATCAAACTTAACGGTGTAACCACTTGCACGGAAGATATAGTCAGCAGCGGCAATATCAACAGTTCTTGTATCTTGTACGCAAGCCGACATAAGGGATGCAGTAAAGCGTTCCCAGATAATACGATAGATTTTAAATTGGTCGGGTGTAAGATAGGGCTTAACCTCTGCAGGGGTGAGGGTGATAACGGTGGGACGAATAGCTTCGTGACCGTCTTGAGCGTTGGCTTTAGTCTTAAAATATCTGGGTTTAGCAGGAAGATATTTCTCACCGTAAGTATCAACAATAAACTTGTTGGCAGCGGCACGGGCTTCTTCGGATATACGAACCGAGTCGGTTCTCATATAGGTAATAAGACCTATGGTGCCGGTACCGGGGATATCAACACCTTCGTAAAGTTGTTGAGCGGCACGCATGGTGCGTTCACCGGGCATATTGAAACGTTTAGATGCTTCCTGTTGTAAGGTCGATGTAATGAAGGGAGGGGAGGGTTGACAGTTTCTTGTTCCCTTCTTAACGTTTTTGACAATATAATCGGCATTTTCAAGTTGTGATTTAATGCCGAGAGCGGTGTCTTCATCGGGGATTTCAATTTTATTGCCGTTTGCAGTGGAGAAGAGTTTTGCTTCGAAGGAACGAGCCGCACCCTTTTTAGAAAGTTTAGCGGCAACCGACCAATATTCGGCGGGAACAAACTTTCTTATTTCTTCTTCGCGGTCAACAATCAAACGAACAACTACGCTTTGAACACGACCTGCAGAAAGTCCCCTTCTGACCTTTTTCCAAAGGAAGGGGCTTAATTTATAACCCACCAGACGGTCGAGAATACGACGGGCTTGTTGGGCATCAACCAGGTTATTGTCGATGGTGCGGGGGGTAGAC
>JAZQJN010000099.1:0-16777 GCA_045541655.1 Acutalibacteraceae bacterium | reverse complement strand
ATAATTGCATTATAATTTTTTCATTAAAGTTTATTTATAAGCGGTGATATTATGAAAATTGCAATTTTAGGTTACGGAAACCTTGGTCGCGGTGTTGAGGCGGCTATCCGTCAGAATGATGATATGGAACTTACTGCGGTTTTTTCCCGTCGTAATCCCGACTCGGTAAAACTTGCAACCGAGGGTGTACCCGTTGTTCACATTGATAAAATTCTTGATATGAAATCGGAAATTGACGTTCTTATTATCTGCGGTGGCTCGGCAACCGACCTTCCTGTTCAGACACCTCAATTTGCAGAGTATTTTAACGTAGTGGATAGTTTCGACACCCACGCAAAAATCCCCGAACATTTTGAAAAGGTGGATGCATCTGCCAAAAAGGGTAACAATATTGCTATGATATCGGTTGGTTGGGACCCCGGTATGTTCTCCCTCAACCGTATGTATGCAGGGGCTATTCTCCCCGATGGTAAAGATTACACCTTCTGGGGCAAGGGCGTAAGTCAAGGACATTCCGACGCTATCCGCCGCATTGAGGGCGTTGTGGATGCAAGACAGTACACCGTTCCCATAGATGATGCATTATCTGCAGTTCGTTCCGGCTCTAATCCCTGCCTTACCACCCGCCAGAAACACACAAGAGAGTGTTTTGTGGTTGCCGAAGAGGGTGCAGATTTAGAGCGAATCGAAAACGAAATTAAAACTATGCCCAACTATTTTGCCGATTACGATACCACCGTTACCTTTATATCCCTTGATGAAATGAAACAAAACCACGCTGAACTTCCCCACGGCGGTATGGTTATACGCAGCGGTAAAACAGGACTAAAGGGCGAACATAATCACATTATTGAGTATAATATCAAACTTGATTCCAACCCCGAATTTACTGCAAGTGTTTTGGTGGCTTATGCCCGTGCCGCGTATCGTATGAATAATGAGGGTATGAGCGGATGCAAAACCGTATTTGACGTCCCCCCCGCATACTTAAGTCCCTTAAGCGGCGAAGAACTTAGAAAGAATTTGTTGTAAGATATAAAAAACCGAACTGTTTTATCAGTTCGGTTTTTTCTTATTATTCTATTCCTAAAATTTTTGCGGCGTTGTTGTATAGGATATCATCCCTTTGCTTGTCGGTTAAATCTATTGCATAAAAGCGTTCTAATTCTTCCTTGGGATTCCACATAGGATAGTCGGTGCCGAAAAGCACACGGTGGCTTCCGTAAAGGTCGATAAGTTCCTTTGCCTTTGCCGACGTCATGGCGTAAAGGGATGATGAACAGTCAACCAAAAGGTTTTCATATTTGCAAAGTTGCTTTGACGCATCCTCCCAGATAGACCATCCGCCGAAATGAGCACCGATAAAGGTTACCTCGGGATACTTTTCTAAAACAGGAATAAATCTGTCGGGGTTGGAATAATCGTATCTATAATCTCCTGTGTGGATAAGCACCGGGAGATTATATTTTTTTGCGTTTTCGTATATGCTTTGGGCTTCTTCACTGTCTAATCTGAACTGCTGAAAATCGGGATGAATTTTTATTCCTTTAAGTCCTAAAGACACAAGGTGTGCCACATCTTCATCCATATTTTCTGAAAGTGGATGCACCGTACCGAATCCGATCATAGCACCGTTTGACTCCGCCACAGATGCGGCGATGAAGTTATTGATAGAGGTAACCTGTGCGGGAGAGGTTGCCACCGAGCATACCACAAAATGGGTTATACCTGCATTGTTGCCGTCCTCCACAAGGGTGCCTGTGCGACCGTCCTCATCCATTTCTATGCTATAAAACCTACCTACGTTGGCGGTGGCTTTACTCGCAATTTTTTCAGGATATATATGACAGTGAAAATCTATTATGGGTTGCATTTTTATCCTTCCTTATAAAACAATAAGTTCTTTTGGCGATTTGGTAAAATTCTCAAAACCGTTTTCGGTTATTACTCCATAATCCTCAATTCGCACACCGAATTCTCCGGGAAGATATATTCCCGGTTCCACCGTTACCACGTTACCCACTCTTAAAATATCGGTGGATGCAGGGGATAAATTAGGGAGTTCGTGAATATCGAAGCCCACGCCGTGGCCTGTGGAGTGATTAAAAAATTCGCCGTATCCATCTTTCTCAATAACACCTCTGGCAATACCGTCGGCATCTTTGCAAGACATACCCGCTTTGAGGGCTTTCAGGGTTTCGGTTTGGGCTTTGAGGACTATATTATATATCTCTTTTTTGTGGGTGTCAATACTTCCAACCGCCACTGTGCGGGTCATATCACTCTTTACGCCCTTAACGGTGGCACCAAAATCCATGGTTACGAAATCCCCATTCTCTATTTTTCTGTCGGTGGGGATTCCGTGGGGCAGTGAAGTGTTTTCTCCAGATATTGCAATAGTGTCGAAGGCAATACCGTCGGAACCGTTCTTCCTCATAAAATAGTCCAGTTCGGCGGCAAGTTCCCTCTCACTCATACCCACTTTAATTATCTTTAACACGTGGGCAAAGGCAAGGTCGGTTATCTCTTGTGCCTGCTTCATTCGGGATATTTCTCTTATTCCTTTCACCTTTCGGATTTTGGAAAGGGATGCATCAAACTGTGCATCAAGATTGAAGGAGATATTCCCTTTATCGTTAAGGGATGAAAGTTGCGATGCAGAGATACTTCCTTGACAACACACTCTTTTACATTTGTTATCCGCCGATGCGGTAAACGGAGTTACCCCTCTTTTAAGGAGAGATACCTCCATAAAATCCACAGTCTTTTCGGCGGTTTCGATATATCGACCGTCGGTATAAAGAATTGCCTTCTCCCTTGTTACAAGGATAAATCCCTCAACGCCCACCATATCTGACAGATAGGTCAAATCGGAGGGATTGGTAATAAGTACTCCGTCAAAATTTTCGGGGATGATACCTTTAACCTTTGAGATGGTGTTTATCATAGGTTATCTCCCTTTATGGCAAAATATATTCGCTTCATATCACGAGCATCCTCTGCCTGAGTGCCATCCGATTCGCAAATAAAGGTGGGGGTGAGCCCTCTTTTTGCCACACATTCGGCAAGGGGTTCAAAATCGGGGCCAAATACTGTATCTTCAAAGGTGAGATGACGCTTTTCTCCGCCTTGGGTATATTCTATTTTAGAGAAATGGGAATGGAACACCTTAAGGCGGTCAAATCCCAATTTGTTTTCAATTTTATCTAATATTTCGTTATAATCACTTGCGGTTTTTATACCACCTAAAGTGCGGGAGTTGAGATGACCAAAGTCAATGCAGGGGATAAATCTCTCATCCACAAGGCACATTGTGAGAACCTCATCAAGATTACCCAGTTGGTTTATCTTGCCCATTGTTTCGGGGCAGATATGAATATCGGAAAGCCCGTTTTCATCAAGGGCTTTTTGTGCTTTTTTCAGGGTTTCGCAGGCAAGGGCGGTGGCATCCTCTCTTGCCATTTTAGAAAGTCCGCCGGGATGCACCACAATTCTGTCGCCACCCATATATTTAACCGCCAGGGCACTTTGGAGAATATAATTCACCGAATTATCCCTTTTTATCTCCTCTAAAGATGCAAGGGAGATGTAGTAGGGGGCGTGGAGGGACATTCTTTTACCCCTTTCGGCAGCAAGACGGCCTAATTCTTCCGCCTTTTCTTTACCGATATTTACACCTCGACCGCATTGATATTCAAAACAATCAAGTCCCATTTTATCAAGATATTCAGGCACCTGAAGACTTGATTTATATCCCATACTTGTAAAACTTATAGAATTCCCCGCAGGGCCAAACATTGCAACACTCATTTTACTTTACCACCCTTTTTATATCCCTTGAGTAATGGTTTTTCTAAAAATCGACGTAGTTTGAAATGCCATTTATCTTCACATTCCACAGGAGTTACAAGAAGCCCTTTCACTCCCGATAAATGGGCACAAAGCATATCGGTGAAAAGTTGATCTCCGCAAAGAAAGACCTCTTGTCTTCTTAATCCAATCTCCTTTAATGCCCTTTTAAGTTTGAAGGGTAAGGGTTTAAGACAGGTGTAACGGAAGGATAATCCTAAACGGTCGGCAAAGGGTTTTACCCTATATTTGGGAGCGTTGGATACTATTGTGAGCAGTATTCCTGCCTCCTTCATATTAGATATCCACTGCTCTACACCCTCCAGAGGTTGTTTGTCAAAATGGAGAGCAAGGGTGTTATCCACGTCGAGAAGAAGACCTTTTATCCCCAAACTTTTAAGTTCACTGGGGGTAAGGTCGGTTATTCTGTTTTTCATCATAAAGGGTCTAAACAGTGCCATTCTCTCCACCTCTTTCAATGTTTCCTGAAATTCCTAAAAATCAAACAGAAAATTTTAGGCAATAAAAACGATCTGAACCATTTTGCTTCAAAAGGTTGCTTTTATTGCTTAAAACAAAATGGGCTGTTTCGACGAAACAGCCCACGTTTAGACAAATTAATTAGTCGGCGTAAACACTAACGCGTTTGCGATCGTGGCCGAATTTTTCAAATTTTACTTTGCCGTCGATAAGGGCAAAGAGAGTATCATCAGAACCGCGACCTACATTGTTACCGGGATGAATGTGAGTTCCGCGTTGACGAATGAGAATGTTGCCGGCGAGAACGTGTTGACCGTCTGCCTTTTTAAGTCCAAGACGTTTGGATTCGGAATCACGGCCGTTCTTGGTAGAACCAACACCCTTTTTATGGGCGAATAATTGAATGTTTAAGGTAAGCATTACATTTTTCCTCCTGCTTTAATTTTGATTTCGGCGGTACGAATATATTTTGGATATTGACCTTTTAACTCTTTCAGATGATCCTCAAAATGCGAGAGAACAAGGGATGTTTCTGAGGTGGGATTTTTGACCTTTACGATCATTTTGCCATCCTCTACCGACGTAATTAACTCGACACCCATTTTTTCTAAAAGATTTGCGGTAAAATATGCTGCCGATGAAACAGCTGCACAGACAATATCTTGACCCGCCTGAGCGTAACCGCTGTGTCCTTTAATGTCAAAACCGATTGTTTCGTTACCGACCTTTGAGAACACCGCTGTTATCATAATTATTCTTCGGTAGCGGCTTCAAATTTTTCGCCGTTGATGTTAACGATTTGAACCTTGGTATAGGGTTGACGATGACCCATCTTACGTTTTTCGTTCTTCTTGGGTTTGTAGGTGAAAACGGTGATCTTCTTTTGTTTACCGTTTTTGATTACCTTGCCTTCAACCTCTACATCGAGGTAGGGAGTACCAACGGAAAGATTTTCTCCATCGGAAAAGGCAACAACCTTGTCAAATTTGACGATTTCTTCTGCTTCAGCGTTAAGCTTTTCGATATAGATGGTGTCGCCATTGGATACCATATACTGCTTACCGCCGGTTTGGATAATTGCGTACATATTCTTTTTCTCCTAAATAATAGACTCGCTGCGGGGCCGGATTAAACCCTTAAGGTGCGGATTACAAACCCAACTTATCAGAATTTTACGTCCTCCCAAAATCTTAAATTCAGGGACGACAAAACTCCACCTTCTACAAGCGGCTCAAGTATTTTATCACAATTGTCAAGACCTGTCAAGTGTTTTTTATAAAAACATTAGATTATGCAAAACCGCAACACCAAAAAGCATTGCGGTTTCTGATTCTTTTTTAAAACGGGTAAAAAATTAGAATTTACGCCATACCATTTTGTTTACAACTCCGGTATAGGACTGAATAATCTTAACAACCTTATCCGAAACGTTTTCTTCAACATAATCGGGTACGGGAATACCGTTATGGTTGTTTTCTACCATATCCACTGCAACTTCCACTGCATTGAGAAGGGATTTTTCATCAATACCTGCAAGAATAAAGCAGGCCTTATCGAGTGCTTCGGGGCGTTCGGTGGATGTGCGGATACATACCGCCGCAATAGGATTACCCTTAGAAAGGAAGAAACTTGATTCTTCGGGAAGCGTACCGCTATCGGATACAACCGCGAAGGCATTCATTTGAAGTTTATTATAATCGTGGAATCCCAGGGGTTCGTGCATAACAACCCTGCTATCAAGTTCAAATCCGCTCTCTTGAAGACGTTTTTTAGAGCGGGGATGGCAAGAATATAAAACAGGCATATCGTATTTTTCCGCCATCTTATTAATTGCGGTAAATAAAGAAACAAAGTTCTTTTCGGTATCGATATTTTCTTCACGGTGTGCCGAAAGAAGAATGTATTTTTTCTCTTTTAATCCCAATTTAGAGAGAATATCGCTCTTTTGAATATCTTCAAAGTTTTTCTCTAAAACCTCTGCCATAGGTGAACCGGTAACGTAGGTGCGTTCTTTTGGAAAACCGCAGTCTGCAAGGTATCTACGAGCGTGTTCCGAATATGCCAGATTAACGTCAGAAATAATATCCACAATTCGACGGTTGGTTTCTTCGGGCAAACACTCATCCTTGCAACGGTTACCTGCTTCCATATGGAATATGGCAATATGCAATCTCTTTGCGGGAATTGCCGAAAGGCAGGAGTTTGTATCACCCAAGATGAGTAACGCATCGGGATTTATCTGACTCATAAGTTTATATGAACAGTTGATAATGTTACCAACCGTTGCACCAAGGTCATCCCCTACTGCATCCATATACACCTCAGGGTCGGCAAGTTTTAAATCGCGGAAAAATACTCCGTTGAGATTGTAGTCGTAGTTTTGACCGGTGTGTGCCAAAATACAGTCAAAATATTTACGGCACTTGGATATAACCGCAGACAAACGGATAATCTCGGGGCGGGTTCCCACAATTATAAGAAGTTTCAGTTTGCCGTTATCTTTAAATTTAACGTCGCTATAATCGGTTTTAATGGCCATAATTATTCCTCCACTATCTCAAAAAACGTGTCGGGATGATTGGGGTCAAACTGTTCGTTTGCCCACATAACCGTAACAAGATTTTCGGTATTGCTCAAATTTATAATGTTGTGAGTGTATCCGGGTAACATATGTATTGCCTCGATTTTATCTCCGCTCACTTCAAAATTCAGCACCTCATCGGTACCGATTTTTCTTTGCTGAATAAGTCCTTTACCTGCCACCACAATAAAGAATTCCCACTTGGTATGATGCCAATGTTGACCCTTTGTGATGCCGGGTTTTGAGATGTTCACCGAAAACTGACCGCAATTTGCAGTCTTCATAAGTTCGGTAAAGGAACCTCTGTCATCACAGTTCATTTTAAGGGGGAATGATGCCTTTTCGTAGGGCAGATAGGAAAGATAGGTGCTATATAATTTCTTTGCAAAACTGTCCTTTGGAATTTCGGGCATTACAAGGGTGCTGGGTTGAGAATGGAAAGTTTCCAGTAAATCTACAATCTCTCCCAAAGATACCTTGTGGGTAGTGGGGACAAAACAAAAATCCCCGTCTCTGTGTTCTTTGCCCGAAAGAGCCAAAATCATTTCATCCACTAAATCATCGATATAAACGAGAGTGAGAATGATATCTCGGCTATTGACCGTAATAGGAAGGTCGTTAGCAATATTATTGCAAAACGTTGCTACAGCAGAGTTATAGTTAGGTCTGCACCATTTGCCGAAGAGGTTGGGAAAACGATAGATTAATACCTTCGCTCCCGTTTCTTTTGAATAGTCAAAAAGGAGATTTTCCCCTGCCTTTTTGCTTTTACCGTAATCGTTATCCAGTTCCGCCTGAATAGAGGAACTGTTCATTACGGGGCAGGTGTTTTTATGCTTTTTGAGAAGGTCTAAAAGAGTGGAGGCAAATCCAAAGTTACCCTCCATAAACTCCTCCGTATTTTGAGGACGGTTTACCCCTGCAAGATTAAATACGAAATCTGCCTTCTCGCAATATCCGTCAAGGAGTGCGGGGTCGGTATCGATATCATATTCAAAGATATTTTCAATATTAAGTTCGGGATGGGTTTTATCTTTACCATCACGAATGTTTTTTAAAGATGCACAAAGATTTTTACCAACAAATCCCTTTGCACCGGTTACGAGTATATTCATAAGTCTCCTTTTCATACAAACACACGAATTCAATGGATTTTTCTATTTACTTTGGGCTTCACTTAACCATTTATCAAAATCATCGGGTGAATTAAACCAGAATTGGAATTTAATCTGTTGTTCTCCCGTTAGGTTGGAAAATTCATCATAGGTATATTGATCCGGTGTTTTTGCACCCTCCTCTTCCCAAGGGATCGGATCCCTGTTTGCCTCTTCTGCCTTTTCCTGCCAAGCATAGAATTCATCCTCAGATTTAAACCACTGAGAAAAGGCAATCTTACCCATAGAATCTAACGCTTCAAATTCTTTTAGCGTATATTGGTCCGGAGTTTTTCCGCCATTTTCCCACGGAATATCAGATTTTGATTTTTCTTGAATGCCAGAAAGCCATTCATCAAATTTTTCTTCATTTTCAAATCTTGTTTTGAATTCTGCTTTTTCATCTTCGGTCATATTCTCATAATCCGAAAAGGTATATTGCTCAATAGTTTTTTCGGGTTCTTCGTTATTGCTAAATAATCCCTTATCTACCATTACATAGATACCCACACCCAAAAGAATTACTGCCAACGCTATTGAGATGATTATTATGATTTTTTTATTTGATTTGGTTTTCTGATTTTTCATTACAATCTTCCTTTGTTTTAAGGAGATTAAACCCCTAATTCATCGCGAATGTATTTAAGTTTGAGAAGTTGTTGCTTAACCTCTTCAACGGTAAGATGTTCGGTATTGTTGGAGTTAAACTCGCTGATAGTCTTACGATGTACGTTACCATCCTTAAAGTATTTATCGTAGTTAAGTCCACGGTTATCGCAGGGAACACGGTAAAAGTCGCCCATATCCTCCGCAACAGCACACTCCTCATTAGTGAGCAAGGTTTCATATATTTTTTCACCGTGACGAATACCAATAATCTTGATTTCGGCTTTACCCTCAGTATCAAAGAGTTCCACAACCGCCTTTGCCTGAGTTTCTATGGTACAGGCAGGTGCTTTTTGAACAAAGATATCTCCGTTTCTGCCGTTTTCAAAGGCAAACAACACCAAATCCACCGCCTCTTCCAAGGACATAATAAATCTTGTCATATTGGGGTCGGTAAGTGTTACGGGTTTGCCCGAACGAATTTGTTCAATCCAAAGAGGAATAACCGAACCACGGCTACACATAACGTTACCGTAACGAGTGCAACATATTTTGGTGTCGGTAGTCACACGGGATTTAGCAATTACCACCTTTTCCATAAGTGCTTTACTTATACCCATAGCATTAACAGGATATGCCGCTTTATCGGTAGAAAGGCAAACAACGTTTTTTACCTTCGCATCAATAGCGGCGGTTAAAACATTTTCGGTACCGATAACGTTAGTACGAACCGCTTCCATAGGAAAAAATTCACAGGAAGGCACCTGTTTAAGAGCTGCGGCGTGGAACACATAGTCCACGCCATACATAGCAGGGCGAATAGAATCGATATTTCGAACATCGCCGATATAGAATTTAATCTTCTCGGCGTGTTCGGGAAATTTGACCTGATATTCATGACGCATATCGTCCTGTTTTTTTTCATCGCGGGAAAAAATGCGAATTTCTCCAATATCGCTAGCGAGAAATCTATTCAATACTGCATTGCCAAATGAACCGGTACCTCCAGTAATTAATAGCGTTTTGTTTTTAAAAAGAGACATAATATTTTCCTTTCGTAATTTGCATATACACTACAATTAATAACTTACCACTCTGTCTGCACCCCATCCAACTCGAGTGAGGTTTATGGTTCTTGTCTTTCTGTTTATGGTTACTACATCTAATGAGGTTTCCTTATCTGTTCCAAAAGGCCTTTCCGGTACTTCACCTTGGTTAACCGCCGCACCGGAAGCTATAACGCTAATCAGGGGACAGGATAATGTTTTTGTGTCTATTGTATCTTCATGCACGTGGCCGGTAAACATAGCCATAATTTCGCCCTTTGCCTTGGTGAAATCTACATTCACAACACTGTTGCTCCAAGGAACATTGTTGCTGGTATGTGTGCCACTAAAAACTGTTTTATTATTATACGCATCGATAATCCCACATAACTGGGCAGAATCCACGGTATATGGCGTAGTTTGATTGCTACCTAAAATCTTTGGCGGAACGTGAGATGCAATCACAGCACCGTAACCCTTTGGCATATCAAGAGCAACATTTGCCAACCAATTAAGTTGTTCCTGACCGTAACAAGAACTTGCAAAACGGTCGTTTGTGGCCCAGCCGTTTGCATCGACTGAATATTCTCCGCCATACTGTGAATTCAAAATGATAAATCTGGTTTTTTGTGCGACGTTATCAACATAAAAATAAGTTCCATCATCAGAAAAGACTCTACGGGAATCAAGTGCTTGATTTGCAAAATAAAACTGCCACAATTCTTCAGGGGAATATTGTTTTTTATAATATCCTGTAGCATCACCATAACAACCATCATGATTGCCCAAAGCAACTAAAAGCCGTTCTGTTCCCCAAAGAGGTGCAAGATGTGCTGGTATCATAGATTGAAGTTGCGCAAACTCTTCTTTGGTTTCGTATGATGCTCTTGTTCCTATATCCCCTGTAAGAAGTGCAAAGGGAATATTGCAATTGTCTAACATAGTAGACATAAGTTTTCCTAAGTCGGCGGTTTTACCGGTAGTATTGTCCGGAATATGCGGATCGCTGGCCCACACAAATGATACGCAGTCCTTACCGCCCAACACCTGTAATGCCTTCACTTTATTGGTTTTGGTCTTTATCATATCATCCCAATAAGAAGGAAGTAATACAGAAACAGAATCGACAGACCCACCGTTTGAATAATCATCCAACGTATCAGAGCGTCCAAAACCATGATTCTTTTCAACCCAATAGGAAACACTTATAGAAACGATTATTGCAAAAAGCAACACGTAGGTAACTATTCTCACACCTTTACGAGATAGTTGTTTATCCAACCACTTTTTAAATCGCTTGAACTTATTTGTTTCATCTCTCTTTTTGTGGTGATGCGAACTGTGGTGTGAGCGGGAACTATGATGCGAATGAGAACCATGATGTGAATGATGCCCAACGACTTTACCTTCCAAGTCAATATTGCTGTCTTGAGCATTATTATCTACTTCTGTTAAGTTAGTTTCTTTTTCCATCCCATGTCACCTTTTTCTTTATACTAGTTGTTGTATCAACAAAAATACAGAATATATAATCCCAAAATTAATAAATTCTATCAATAATTCCGTAGTTTTTCTTTTTGTTGGTATCGTCGCCTACGTGATACATTCCTTCAACAGTAAAATCATCCCAGGGATGTTCTCTTTTTCTAAGAAGAATTTGGAATGCACGCAGCACACTGCCTTGGCTGATAAGAAGCACCTTTTTGCCAACGTATTGCTCATTGATAATATCAAGAACATCAACGCAGTTTGCAATTACCATACCCCAGGATGTACCGCTGGGAGTTCTTGCAAACATATTGTTTTCCATTTCACGGGCAATAAAGGTGGGATTGTGCTGAAGTTCCTCAAAGGTCTTATATTCCCAACCGGTATTGTCGATACCGTGAAGTTTATGAATTTTAATTGCCTCAAATTTTTGAGGTCTTTCCATAATGATAAGTTGTGTATTTACTACACGGGGAATGGGGCCATAAAATGCAATATCGAAATCATATTGATCAAGCTCTGCCGCTTGTTTTTTGGTAATTTCGATACCATTTTCGGTAAATCCGCAGTTGTTGGAAGTATCACACATAAATTCGTGCTTTGCAACTGCTTCGGTTTCAGCATGACGGATAAGATGAATTGATTCGCATCTTACTTCGGGAACTTTAGTTCCGGGAATATAATCAATTTTGCCTGTTTCTTGATCTGTTACAATGCCGTATCTGAGCAAATTCTTTGTGATATGTACCCTTTCAGACACAGGAATAGTATTAATATCAAACATATATTTTCTCCTTATTTTTTCAACAATTTAATAACCTTTTCGGTCAAATTGTTTTCAACGATATAGTTATATACAGCATTAGGCACCATATCTTTCCAATCGTCGCCGCTT
This sequence comes from Acutalibacteraceae bacterium, assembly GCA_045541655.1. Classification (GTDB taxonomy): domain Bacteria; phylum Bacillota; class Clostridia; order Oscillospirales; family Acutalibacteraceae; genus UMGS1484. The sequence goes on along the minus strand of JAZQJN010000099.1, from coordinate 4,678 downwards.
ACAATTTTTTCTCTTATTTCGGTGCTGCACATCGCCTTTTCTCTTTTATCGAAAAGTACGTGGGTACCATAACCGAGATCGCCCAGACGATGAAGTTTTTCATATCCCCAATCATCATAAATAGTGAAAAATGACGTTGCACTTAAAGGCACATAGTTATAAAGAATTTCGGGGCGTTCGATAGGATAAGGAACAATCTCAAAATCCTCTCTCTTAATTCCCGCCTCTAAAAGGGCAAGCTTTACCATGTTAAATCTTTCATAAAAGGTAAAGGGATTTGATGCTGCCTCGCTTCTATGTGGATCGATGTCTTCGCGAATCAACGTTGCGTTTTCGGGGGATGTAATTCCCACGATTAGTTTTTTGCACTTTTCTTTTGCAAGCAAAGCGTAGTTTAAGTGATCATTGTGAAACAGTTGAAATCTGCCATGAATGAAACCTAATTCTACCATTGTTTCAACCTCCAATTTTTTATATCTATATCAAGTAAAACAAGTACAAATTTATTATTGAGAATTCAAGGTGGTTTTTATAATTTGTTTTCTCAAGTATGACCTTTCGGTTTTAGCAATACCATTTTCAAATTGTATATTGAAAACCTTTTCTATCTTATTTTGATATATTATATCATCACAAACAAAATAACTGCAAGAGGACTTAAGGTCAATGATATTTATCATATATTTTTCATCAATATCTGCAAACCATCCTCGTATCTCATCAATTCTCGCAAGAACGGTATTGGCATTCCAAACACAAAGTTGTGCAACTTTCGGAGGTAAAACAGGATTATTATGCACGTTCTTTATGTCATTAAATAAAGCGTTTTTAAGATCGGATTCTACACTTTTTTGAACCTCTGAAAAATAGGATGCACACCACTTACTATCTACATCGGCTATACCACACAATTCATTAAAAGTATCAATATCCTCCGACGTAGTATTGGATGAAGTAAGATTTAGGGTGTTATCTAAAATAGCGGCAATTAAAAGTTTTGCCGTACTTTGTTTCATTTTATCTTTTAGCCCTGCCTTTTTCCATTCACGATATATAAGTGTAGCGGCAGCACCGATAAACTCAATATAAGTATTTTTGCCAATACGGCTTGTCCAATATTCTTCAAAGCCCACGTGGTGGTCATATACCGCCACAACCTGTTCAAGAGGAACGCTATCCTTTATAAAATCAGGGTCAGAAACATCAACAATTATATATCGCAAATCTTTTTCAGGTATATCAATAGGAAAACTATGCACCCTTTGCTCCTTATTAATAAGCGACCCACACACGCTGTAATTACAGAGAGCTTTTGAATAAGCAAAGGCATTTATTCCCTGCAGTTTCAGGAGTTCCGCCATCGCCACCATACAAGCGTAGGCGTCAATGTCAAGATAGTTTGAACCTGCGGTTATTATAACAGAGGATGTTAAAACATTATTTATATCATATTTTGTTAATACATTTTTTTGATTTTCCATAATACAAATAAATTATTGACCTTCTTTAACTGCACGAAGTTTTCGCTGTTTTAGTTTTTTAAGAGAAACACCAAACACAACGTCTTTAACTAAAGGTATATATTTTAAAATGCGATAAATCAAAATACTAAGGGCAATTAAAACACACGCAGTTATTGGAGCAATTACAAAATTAAGCAATTCTAAGTTGTTTACCATAAATGTTCCAATATGATATTTTTCACATATACCATATATAACATCTATCATATATCCATGTAGTATGTAGATCGCCATGGAATATTCACCTACACGGCAGGGCCAAGTTTTCATTAAATTCCTTTTGCATAAGAAATTATAGACCCATTTGCTTGCCATATATACCAACGCACAACCGCTCAATCCGGCAATGAATCTGATTAAGTAGGCATAAAGGGTATATGCTACGTTTCCGCGATCGAACAATACGCCCGTTATATACATAGAATATTCTGGTTTATACAGGAATCTTAAAAGAGGATATAAAACCATCAAAAGATACACAACGTAACGTATTTTACCCTTTTGAATATTGGGGAACTTTTGCATAAAATAATTGCAATAATAACCCAACAAGAAGAATGGAAACATAAAACCAAAGTACCAGGTGTTCACCGGCACAAAATGTGAAAGCACCAAAACCAGAAGCAGAGCAGCCATTCTTATCCACTCATTTTTGACGATCATATTCACAAGACATACCACAACGGAGCAAAGGAAGTACGCCCATAAATACCACAGTCCGCCCAGAAGCGAAACTATACAGGATTTTATAAGTGCCAAATCAAAGGTAATCCCATTTCCCGAAGATACTAAAGAGATACAAAAAGTAATAAAATTCCATATTGAAACAGGTAATGCTACTTCTAATATTTTCTTTAGGATAATTACTCCGGGCTTATTTCTTTGAATTGAATGGAAAAACAAATATCCTCTAATTAAAATAAATAATGGCATTTGAAAAGTTGTAATTGTTACGTTTAGATAATTGTCCTTCCACGTAATAACGCCACCCTCAAAAGATGTGGCACAGTGTGTCCAAACCACACAAAATATCAGTATGGCTTTTTGGAAGTCCAAAAAACTGTTTCTTTTCTGTTCCATATTCAACTCCCAGTTTACAGTTCAGGTTTAAACTAAACTGTACTTTCTATCTTTATATCTATTTAATTCTTAACTTTTTCTTGATTACACTGCAAACCTCTTGTCTGCCTTCGCCTTTAAGGCCTAAGAACCACAAAAGCACGGCATAAATCAAGGTTACAATTCCTACTTTGGCAATAAGTACAATCCAGGTGCAAGGGGTCAGAATGAGGTTTAGACCAACACCCAAAACAATGGTTATCAACATAGGAATACCGATGGGCAAATAACATTCTTTGAAAACCTTTACAATATCCATCTTTAAAAATTTACGATATGCTATGATATATCCAACGTTTCTTATTACATACACGGTAAAGATTGACATACAGGCACCGATAACACCGTAACTTTTAGCCCAAATAAACGCTAAAACAACGTTAAGAACACCTACTGCCACATTGGTAATTGCCTGAATTTTTACGTGATTTTTTATCATCATTGCCGTATTGGCAATTTGGAGCGAATAGTAAAATAAGTTTGGAGCGGTTACCAATAATATGCCGTAATAAGCTGCACCGTAAGATTCATCCAACCACAGATGGACGAAATCCTTTCCTACCAAAAGAAATCCTGTAACGATAAGTCCGTGTAATGCAAACTGGAACCTACCTACCTTAACAATCAGATTATTAAGTTTGGCGGTATAATTTTCCTCAGCAAAAATTCTTGATATTCGTGGCATAAACATACCGTTCAGTGCCGTTGTCATAAGATGGATATAATTCTCCATAGTGGCAACTATACCAAAAACGGCAATAGCCGAGGTATTTGAAACAATACCCATAATTGAGGGTGTAACACCAAAAACAAGTCGTTGTGCCAAAGTAGATATTGTAATCCACAAAGAAAAGCCGAACAACTCACCGTACAATCCTTTTTCTTTGTAGGCAAAGTTTACCTTAACCGCAGTTTTGGTTTTTATAATATAAAACTTAAACAAAAGAATCAACAGACCAACAATGACCTGCACAAGCACCAGCGAATATAATCCACCGCCGCAAACGAGTGCAACAACGGTAATAACCACACTGAAAATTCGATACAAAGCATCGGCAATTTTAAGCGTAATAAATTTCTCATAGGCATTAAGTATCCCCGTGAAGGTAACACATGGGAAATTTACTACCGCAAACACGGCAGATATAATAAATACCGTTCTGAAACGAACAATTTCTACAGGTGTTAGGTTGGTGTATATTTGCTCTAAAAAAATTGAAATGAAAATCAGCACGACACAGATAACTGCATCTATAATAAAATAAAGTTTGTAGATAACACCTAATATACGATCTACTTTATCCTGCCTTCCTTCTGCCAAATACTTTGACACAAATCGTGCCGTTGCTGCACTAAGTCCGAAGTCAAACAAGAATAAATTGATAAGCGAATTTGCCAATGTGTATAGACCGTAATCCGAATCCCCGATTTGACCAACAATCCAGGGGGTGTATAACAGTCCCGAAACAATATTGATGGCAATCGTCAAATAGGCGATTATTGCACCGATTTTTAATTCTTTAGAACGATCCATAATATCCCTTACTTTATTTTGCAAATAATTTGCGAATTCTCCGTTTCATCGCATAATATCTTCGAACCATTTTACTTGGCAATACCCTTTTTGCATCATATTTTCTTACCAAGGTAGGATAATCGCAAACTGCTAATTCACTGAAAAAAGATTTTCGACAGGATGGCTTGCGAGAAACTCCCGTCAAACGGTTATACAATTTAACTGTATTGCCCGTATCTTTCTTATCTATAATAATATCTTGCTTTATTGCCTCTATGAGAGCTTTACCCTTGTCTGAATTTACAAACACGGTACTGACTCCGATTTCGTTATCTTCATCATCCAAGTCATTGCCTATGTAGTCCGCCAAGGTAATATCCGACGGACGATTAACAGAAACAAAGGGACATTTATAGCAACTCTCCCTGACACTGAGGGAGGATGCAAACCAATAATAAAATCCCGATTCGGTGGTGTTTCTAAAGATTTCTTTTGGATACTCTACCCGCACCTCGAAACA
>JAZQJN010000098.1:0-6597 GCA_045541655.1 Acutalibacteraceae bacterium | reverse complement strand
CTCCCTCACCCTTGCTGTCGCAACCTGCCGAAATAATAATTCTACATTTTAAATATTTTTTCAAAAAAGCTATTGACAAAGCTGTATTTTTTTGATATAATATACTGCGTCACGAGGAAATATTCTCGATGGCATGCTGCTATGGCTCAGCTGGTAGAGCACATCCTTGGTAAGGATGAGGTCCCCAGTTCGAGTCTGGGTAACAGCTCCAAAAATCCCGAATGTTTGTGCATTCGGGATTTTTACTATGTATAGATTTTATAAGAGAAATTTATAGATTTTTATGGGGGAGATTATTAATATGACAATGTATATTGCATTGGCACTTTTTGCAGTAACTTACGTTTTAATGTTAGTTTTTACTAAATACCGTCCTTACATAGCACTTGCATCTGCTTTGACTTTTATTGTTACAGGTATGCTATCTTTAGGAAATATCATTGAAAATATAGATTTTAACGTTTTGCTTATGATAGCGGGTACAATGGGCACTGTTGCACTGTTTATCGAGAGTAAAATGCCTGAACTTCTTGCAGATTTAATTATGGAAAAGGTCCCCAATGTCATGTGGGCTGCCGTTGCTATGTCCTTATTTTCGGGTGTTATCTCTGCTTTTGTAGATAATGTCGCAACTGTACTTATGGTAGCACCTGTTGCCCTTGAAATTTGTAAAAAATTAAAAACTAATCCAGTGCCTTTTATTATTGGTATTGCTGTTTCTTCTAATCTTCAAGGAGCTGCAACCTTGGTAGGGGATACCACCGCAATTATGCTTGGTTCTGCTCTCGATATGAGTTTTGTTGATTTCTTTTGGTATAAAAATCGTCCCGGTATATTTTTTGCCGTTGAACTTGGCGCAGTACTTTCGGCAATCATTCTCGCCTTCCTTTTCCGTAAAGAAAAAGATCCGATTCCAAAAACAGGAGAACGTACAAAAGTTAATGATTATGTTCCTTCCATTTTATTGCTTGGAACAATCCTTGCCTTGATGGGTGCTTCCTTTATCCCCAACAAACCCGATGTTACAAACGGTGTTATTTGTTGTGTTATTATGGCAATTGGACTTGTATATAATTCCTTTAAGAAAAAGAATATTTCTGCCATTGTTAATCCCCTTAAAGAGATAGATTTTGAAACAATTGGGTTGTTGCTTGGTTTATTCCTTATGATAGGTGGAATTGCTGAACAGGGTGTTATTCAAGCGGCTGCCGACCTACTTGCAAAAGCAGGTGGGGGAGATGTATTTATCCTATATACAATTATTGTTTGGGGATCAGTTCTTATCTCTGCATTTATAGATAATATTCCTTATACCGCAACAATGATTCCTGTAATAGCAGGGTTAGCAGAGACTCTTAAAATTGATCCTACTATTTTGTATTTTGGTCTTCTTTCGGGTGCCACTTTAGGTGGGAACTGTACCCCTATCGGGGCATCGGCAAATATTGCAGGTATTGGTATTCTTCGCAAGGAAGGATACACAGTTAGAAACGGAGATTTCTTTAAAATCGGAATACCATTTACCCTTGCTGCAATAATCCCTGCATACATTTATTTGTGGGTTATGTACGGAATTTAATATAATTTTTATAAGGACTGCTTTGGCGGTCCTTTTTTTATTACAAAATAATATAATTTTTTTGTTTTTTGTTATTTTTACTATTGAATGTTTTGTAATTATATGGTATAGTAAACGAAATGTGTAAAAAAGGATGATAAAAATGTCTAACAAAAAATTTGATGCAATTATCGCAGGTCACGTTTGTCTTGACCTTACCCCTAAATTCGATATTCACGGCAAAGCTGTAAGTGAGGTTCTTCGTCCCGGTAAATTGGTTGAAGCCGGTGAATGTTGCATTTCTCTTGGCGGTCCCGTTTCCAATACCGGTATTGCTATGAGCATTCTCGGACAAGATGTTGCTCTTATGTGCAAGGTTGGTAAAGATATGTTCGGTCGTATCGTAAGCGAAAAGATTACCGAATACGGCACAGATAAGATTATCGCTCTTGATGATGAAGAAGAAACCTCTTACACCGTTGCAGTTGTTATCCCCGGCAACGACCGTATCTTCCTTCATGACCCCGGTGCAAATCGTAACTTTGGTGCTGAAGACGTTGATTATGCTCAAGTAGAAGATTGCCGTTTATTCCACTTTGGTTATCCCCCTCAAATGAGAAGAGTTTATCTCAACAACGGTGCTGAACTTACCGAGATCTTCAAACGTGCAAAGGCAGCAGGTGCAACCACCTCTTTAGATATGGCTCAACCCGACCCCAACTCTGAAGGCGGTAAACAAGACTGGAACACCATTCTTAAGAATACTCTTCCTTTCGTTGATATTTATATCCCCAGCGTAGAAGAAACTATGTTTATGCTTTATCCTGAAATGTTCGATGAATTCCGTCGTGTTCACGCAAATGAAAACGATCCTCTCGAAACTATGGATGCAAATATTCTTCCCGTTCTCGGTGAAAAATTGCTTGAATATGGTGCAAAAATTGCTGTTATCAAATGTGGTGTTCGTGGTTACTATATCCGTACTGCTGACAAACTTGAAGGTTTTGGTGCAGTAGCTCCCTCCGATTTAGAAGAGTGGAGTGGCCGTGAAATTATCTGCGAAAGCTTCCACGTTGATAACATTCAATCTGCTACCGGTAGTGGTGACAGCAGTATCGCAGGTTTCCTTTCATCCTTCCTTAACGGTGCAGGAATTTACGATTGTCTTGAAACCGCTTGTGCTGTTGGTTCCAGAAACCTTACTGCACTTGATGCTCTTTCCGGCATTAAGACTATGGAAGAAACTCACGAACTTATGAAAACCCTTACCAAGAACGTTTACAGCTATGATGAAGCTTATTGGACCCGTGATGAAAAGACCGGTCTTATCTTTGGTAAGTGCGATAAAACTCAAAAATAATCAGATTATAATCATACCTATTTTTTATATAATTCGGCGATTTAGCTTGATTTTATATATAAACAGATAATTTCTGGGAGGAAATATTATGAGCAAAAAGTACAAGATGCACATTATAAGCGGTACTCACTGGGACCGTGAATGGCGTCATACTGCTGAGCAATCCAAACTTCGTTTGGTTGACTTGGTAGACAACATTATCAATGTTCTCGAAACCAAACCTGATTACAAGTGCTTCTGCGTTGACGGTGGTACCATCGTTATTGAAGACTACTTGGCAGTACGTCCCGAGAACAGAGATCGTATTAAAAAATTGGTAACCCAAAAGAGAATGTTAATGGTTAACTGGTACACTCTTCCTGAAACCAACACCGTTGCTCCTGAATCCTTGATCCGTAACCTTATTAAAGGACATGCTCAAGCAGAAGAGTTTGGTGGCGGTATGAAATCCGGTTACACTGCAACCTCTTACGGTCAAAACTCTCAAATGCCCCAGTTGTATCAAGGATTTGATATTGATACTTGTATCTTCTATCGTGGTTCTAACCGCCACGTTATCAAAACTCCCCTTTACAAATGGGTAGGTCCCGACGGTTCATCCCTCGATGCACTTCGTACTTTTGACGATGTAACCCGTACCAACTGGTTCTTCTTCGTTCATAGTGCAGTTGTTCTTGGAAAAACTGCAACCAAAGACCTTAACTACTATTATAATGTTGATGAAGTTCCCGTTCACGCAGCTGATATGGATCTTTATCAAAAAGCATTTACCTTGCTCAATGAAAACTTCGATTATAGCCACGACGGTGAAGTTTTCAAACAAGCAATTGAAAACATCCGTAACCAGGTTATGCCTTATGCTATCGGCAACCATCTCTTGGCTCTTAACATGGAAGATAATGATGAACCCTATCGTTACTTACCTGAAATGGTAGAAGAAATGAACAAGATTTCTGATGATATCGAATTTGTTCAAGAATCTATGGATGAATACATGGATACCATTCGTGCCGAAGTAAAACCCGAAGATATGTATGTTCATCACGGTGAAATGCGTTACACCACTATGGAATATGGTAACTTTAACTCCCTTTATGGTGCAACCCACTCTTCCCGTATTAAACTTAAGGTTCTTAATGATAAATGTGAAAATTATCTCCTTAATCATGCAGAACCTCTTGCATCCTTTGCATCCTTCTACGGTAAAGAATATCCCCGTACCATTATTGATCGTGCTTGGGATTTCCTTCTCAAATGCCATGCTCACGACTCTATCTGCGGTGCTGCAGTAGACCGTGCTCATGATGATATGCTTTACAACTTCTCTGTTGCCCAAACCGTAGCAGAAGAGGTAACCAACCGTAGTATTGCAGCTCTTTACAACCAAGTAAACTCTGCATCTGCATTCCAAAAGGGTGACCACATCATCACCGTTTATAATACTTTACCCTTTGCCCGTAAAGAAATCATACCCGTAGTTATTGATACTCCTGCCGGCCCCGGACGTAGCGGATTTGCCGGTATCGGTGGACAATCTATGGAAGATGAGTTTTATGATATCTTTGATGTAAATGGTAATATTGTTCATCATACCGAACTTACCCGTGACACCATCACCATCGGTGTAGAACGTGAATTAGATACCAAAGCTGCTCGTATGAAGGTTAATCGTCGCCGTATGCTTATTGCTGTTGACGTTCCTGCTTTTGGTTATGCAACCTATGGTATGCGTTTCCGTGAACCTAAATACATTTATGAACCCCAAATCGGTGAAAACAGAAAACTTATTGCCCGTGACGGCGGTCTCCTTGAAAATGATAACCTTAAGGTTGTTATCCATTCCAATGGTACCTTCACCCTTACCGATAAAAAGACCGGCAAGGTTATGGAAAATATGCACTACTTCACCGATAGCGGTGAACATGGTAGTGCTCACGTTAGCTGTCAACCCACCCGTAACTTCTTTGTTACTTCTCTTGGTTGTCCTGCAAATATCACCATGATGGAATCTAACCTCCAACGTGGTATTTTCCGTATCGATCTCACTATGCAAATTCCTGCAGCTGTTACCAATGACGGCAAGGATCGTTTTAGTGAAAAGAAAGAACTCCCCATCACCACCTATCTTACCCTTGAAAAAGATAGTGATATTCTTAAGATCAAAACCATTCTTACCAACGATGCTCGCGACCACAAATTGTGTGTGAACTTCCCCACAAACGTAAACACCGATTGGGCTTGTGCTGAAGGTGCTTGGGATGTTCTTAAACGTAGCATTAAATGGACCGTTGATGGTGATAACCAAGAAAAATTCCATCCCTTCCAACCCATGCAAAACTTTGTTGATCTTTCTGATGGCAAAGAAGGTTTTGCTCTCCTTAACAAAGGTCTTCGTGAATACGAAGTTCAAGATGATGATGCACGTACCCTTAAACTTACATTACTCCGTACCCAACGTGCATATATGACCGCAACTTCCGATATGATTCCCGAAGAACTTGCTCAATATACCGGTCAACATTCTATTGGCAAGATGGAATTTGAATATGCCCTTTATCCCCATACCGGCGACTGGAAAGAAGCAGATGTATTCCAAAAAGCATATGCATTCAAGACTACAATGAACGCTGTTAAGGGTGTTGTAAAAGAGGGTGTATTACCTGCACAAGGTAGCTTCTTCACCGTATCTGATGACAAACGTATTATGATTTCTGCTATTAAGCAATCCGAAGATAAATCCGGTACCATTGTTCGTTTGTTCAACACCACCGGTGATACCGTTAAGTTCGACGTTAACATTATGTTACCTGTAACTTCTGTATCTGAAGTTAAACTTAACGAAAAAGTTGTAAAGGATATTGATGTTGTGGATGGTAAATTCTCCGCAGAGATGGGCCCCCACAAGATTATTACCTTCCTTTTTAAAGCATAATATTTCCTAAATATAATAAGACGCAGAGCATATAAACTCTGCGTCTTTTCTTTTTAGATAAAAATACTGTTTATTTTGAATATAAGTTCCTTTTTGAGATTATCATCAGCAAAAACCGAATTGGCTGAGTTAAGTAGTATTCTTTTTACATAATCCTTAGATAACGAGAATGTGTTTACAACTCTATTAATCTCTAGTCGCACATCTGTATTGGATATACTCATATTATCGGAATTTATGGTGATTATAACTCCATTTTTTAGATAATCATCAACAGGCAGATTTGAATAATCGTTATAAACACAGGTGTTGATATTACTTGTGGGACAAATCTCTAATGGTATATTATTGTCTATTATACGTTGCAATACGTTAACGTCTTCAATAGTCCTTATTCCATGACCGATTCTTTTTGCACCATAGTCAAGTGCAATATCCACACTATCTGCACCAAGTGCCTCGCCCGAGTGAATAGTGTAGGGAAGGGCGGTTGATTTTATCATTTTAAATAAATCTTTGTATAATTCGTTTGGATATAAACCTTCGGCACCTGCTAAATCAAGTCCGCAAACGCCTTTATCTTGATATTTTACCGCTAAACTGACCGTTTCAAGATTATCCTTTGAATTATCCCACCCCTCACGCATACAACATAAAATTAATCCACAGGGGATAGGTGATTTGTTCATTCCGTTTAATACCGATTTAATAACGGCATCTTGGGATAAACCATTAATACGGTGCTTT
>JAZQJN010000097.1:0-8040 GCA_045541655.1 Acutalibacteraceae bacterium | reverse complement strand
GGCAACTACGTCGTCATCTTCATTAAACACGACCCCGCACACACTACACTTTTTACCGCTAAAATATGAACTCACAAATATCGCCTCATTTCCTAATGGAATTACGAGGGGAATATATCCCCTCGTATTATTTTAAAAATTCACTAACACTCAATAGTACCTTGGAAGGTAAGGTTAGCATTACCTGTAAGGGAGATTCCCTCATCGTTATAACTTACAATAAGGTCGCCGCCCTTAATTTTGACGGTTATATCTTCGCCCTTGTTGCAATAGCCGTTTTCAACCGCCGCTACAACTGCAGCACAAGCACCTGTACCGCAGGACATAGTTTCACCGTTACCTCTTTCCCATACCCTCATCTTAAGAGTATTCTTATTAACAACACGAACAAATTCGGTGTTAACCCTTTCGGGGAAGAGTTCGTTATTTTCAAAAGCAGGGCCTATGGCTTCTATATCAACCGCATCAACACGGTCACAGAAGATTACACAGTGGGGATTACCTACTCCTACGCAGGTAATATTGTAATCTACACCCTCAATGTTTACCTTGCGGTCAACGATCTTATCACCGTCTAAATTAACGGGGATGTTTTCGGGAGCAAATTCAGGCATACCGATGTTTACCTTAACCGAACTTACCTTTCCGTTAGAGGTGTAAACCTTAAGATTCTTTACACCGCTGGCAGTTTCGATATTCATAGTTTCACGGGGTACAATGCCGTTATCGTAAAGATATTTACCCACGCAACGGATAGAGTTACCTGCCATTCTGCCTTCACTGCCGTCTTGATTGAATATTCTCATTTTAGCATCTGCAATTTTTGAGGATTCAATCAAAACAATTCCGTATCCGCCGATGCTCTTATGACGGTTGCAAAGGCGAATAGCAAGGGATTCGGGATAGGTAATCTTGCCATCCATATTATCAAAATAGATGTAGTCATTACTGCTGCCTTCCATTTTGCAGAAGTTAAGGGTATCTCTCTTGGAACGCATATTGTTGATATTTACAAGTTCGGTATTATTTTGATTATATCCACTTGCGATAATATCTATAAGGGCATTGGCTGTATCGAGAGAGGTAAGACAAGCGATGGAGAGTTGCAATGCTCTGCGGTGGAGATTGATGTAGTCCTTAACAGAGGATCTATGACCTGCACCTGTGTAGATAATGTAGTCAATCTTTCCGCTTTCAAGAAGTTGGATTGTTGCATTGTTATCGGCAAGTTTCGGAACTTCCACTACATCGATTCCCAACTGGCTGATTGCGTTTGCAGTACCTTCGGTAGCATAGATTTTAATACCTGCATCATCTATCTTCTTAGCCAAGGTAACAATTTCGTATTTATCGGCATCACTAACACTGATAAACACACCGATATCTTGCTTATTCTTGGGAGATGCAACCTTAAAGCCCGCCGAGATAAGTCCCTTAAAGAGGGCTTCTTCTAAGGTTTTACCTACACCCAAAACTTCACCGGTGGATTTCATTTCGGGGCCGAGGGCTGAGTTAACGTCAAGAAGTTTTTCGAAGGAGAAAACAGGAACCTTAACCGCAAAATAGGGAGGTTTCTTATAAAGTCCGGTACCATATCCCAAAGATTTGAGGGTTGAACCAACCATTATCTTGGAGGCAAGTTCTACCATAGGAACGTCGGTAACCTTACTGATATAGGGAATAGTTCTTGATGCACGGGGGTTAACTTCGATTACATACAGTTCATTCTGATATACAAGATACTGAATGTTTACGAGTCCTTTTGTGCCGAGGGAAAGGGTAAGTTTTTCGGAACAATCTATAACCTTTTCGATGATTTTATCGTTAAGGTTGTAGGGAGGATATACAGCAATAGAGTCACCGCTGTGAACACCCGCTCTTTCAATATGTTGCATAATACCGGGGATAAGTACATCTTTACCGTCGGAGATAACGTCAACCTCAAGTTCGGTACCCATAAGGTATTGGTCAACAAGAACGGGATTTTCAATTTTTTGTGCAAGGATGATATCCATATAGGTTTCTACGTCTTCGGGGTTGTGGGCAATGGTCATATTCTGACCGCCGATAACATAAGAAGGACGGAGAAGCACGGGATATCCCAAAGTTTCGGCAGCATTAAGTGCTTCTGCCTTGGTCATAACGCCCATTCCTTTAGGACGGGAGATACCGTGTTGTTCAAGAAGATTATCAAAACGTTCTCTATCTTCTGCAAGGTCAATTCCTTCGGCAGAGGTACCTAAAATCTGAATACCGCTTTCATCAAGGAATTTGGTAAGTTTAATGGCGGTTTGACCACCAAAGGCAACAACGACGCCAACGGGTTTCTCAACGTTGATAACGTTCATAACGTCTTCGGGGGTAAGGGGTTCAAAATAAAGACGGTCGGCGGTATCGAAGTCGGTGGAAACGGTTTCGGGGTTATTATTAATGATTATAACTTCATATCCCAGTTCTTTAAGCGTCCATACACAGTGAACGGAGGAATAGTCAAATTCTATACCCTGACCGATGCGGATAGGACCTGAACCTAAAACGATAATTCTGTCTTTCTGTGATTTTTCCGCAAAGGGTAATGCTTCACAATGATCATCATAGGTGGAATAGAAGTAGGGAGTTTCGGCGGAGAATTCACCTGCACAGGTATCAACCATTTTATAAACGGGCTGACGGTGAGCGGGGATTTTCTTACCGCTTATGCGTTCAATAGAACTATCAATATAACCAAACTTCTTGGCTTTAAGATAAAGTTCTTCGTCGAGTTCCTTGGTTTTGAGTTCCTCTTCAAATTCAACAAGGTTTTTGATTTTGTTGATAAACCAGGGGTCAATAGCGGTGGATTTGTTGATTTCTTCAACCGTTACACCCTGGCGAAGTGCCTCAAATATACTAAACAAACGAAGGTCATCCATGCATTTGATTTTTTCGCGGATATCAAGACCTTTAAGGTTCTTATTCTCAAGGGTATCGAGGGATATTTCTGCACCTCTGACCGCCTTCATAAGTGCCATTTCAAAGGTGGGGGCGATAGACATTATCTCACCCGTTGCCTTCATCTGGGTACCTAAGGTACGGCTTTCGGTGTTGAATTTATCAAAGGGCCATTTGGGGAATTTAACTACAATGTAGTCAACCGAGGGTTCAAAACAAGCAAAGGTTTTGCCTGTAACGTCGTTTCTAATTTCATCAAGGGTATATCCAAGTGCTATTTTGGTGGTAACCTTTGCAATGGGATATCCTGTTGCCTTACTTGCCAAAGCGGATGAACGGGATACACGGGGGTTAACCTCGATTACTGCATATTCAAAACTGTTGGGATTAAGGGCAAACTGAACGTTACATCCACCCTCGATTTCAAGTTCGGTGATGATATCAAGTGCAGCATTACGGAGCATTTGATATTCAATGTTTGAGAGGGTAACTGCGGGAGCAACTACGATACTGTCGCCGGTATGAATACCAACGGGGTCAAAGTTTTCCATTGAGCAAATAGCAATAGCGTTGCCCTTGGAATCTCGCATTGCTTCGAATTCTATCTCTTTCCAACCGAAGATATACTTTTCAACAAGTACCTGGGTAATGGGAGAAAGGATAAGTCCGTTTGCGGCAATAATGCGGAGTTCTTCTACTGTATTTGCCACACCGCCACCTGCACCGCCAAGGGTAAAGGCGGGACGGATAATAACGGGATATCCGATTTCACTTGCAATTTCTTCTGCCTTTTCAAGGGTGGTGGCAACTGCAGAAGGGATAACAGGTTGACCGATTTTTACCATGGTATCACGGAACATTTGACGGTCTTCGGATTTATCTATTGCTTCGGCAGAGGTACCAAGAAGACGAACGCCCATTCTATCTAAGAATCCCTCTTTTGCAAGTTGCATAGCAATGGTAAGACCTGTTTGTCCGCCAAGCCCTGCAAGTAAACTGTCGGGACGTTCTTTTTCTATTATACGTTTTGCGGTTTCTACGGTAAGGGGTTCAAGATAAATTTCATCAGCCAATGCTTTATCGGTCATAATGGTAGCGGGGTTAGAGTTAACCAAAACTACGTTTACACCTTCGGATTTAAGAACACGACAGGCCTGTGCACCTGCATAGTCAAACTCGGCGGCTTGTCCGATAACTATGGGGCCTGAACCTATTACCATTACCTTTTTGATGTTGTTGTTAATAGGCATTATCTTGCACCTCCCATAAGTTTAATAAAGCGGATGTAGGGGTTTTCATCACTATCACGAAGTCCGTTGTTGGCTTCGGGATGATATTGTACCGAAAGGGCTTTATGCTGTGCATAATCTATGCCCTCGCAGGTATTATCATTGATATTCACAAGACGAAGTTCTCCGCCCATATCCTTAACGCTTTCAGCATCCACCACATAGTTGTGATTCTGAGTGGTCATTGCAACCTTGCCGTTTTTAAGGTCTTTAACGGGTTGGTTACCGCCTCTGTGACCGTAGAGGATTTTCTCTACCTTACCGCCAAAGGCAAGGGCAAGAAGTTGATGACCTAAACCAATACCGAACAGGGGTTTTTTATCTATAAGTTTTTTAATTTCGTTTACGATTTCGCTATAATCATTGGGGTTTCCGGGGCCGTTGGAGATAACCACTCCGTCAAATCCGCCGTTTAATATATCCTCGGCTTTTACGTTATAGGGGAACACGTTTACCGACATACCATGTTTGGCAAGATTTAATATTTGGCTCTTTTTGGCACCGCAGTCAATAAGTGCTACCTTGTATTTTTCTTCACCCTCGGCAGAAACAACATAGGGATCTCTAAGTCCTACCGACTGGACAAGGTTAGAATAATCAAAATCTTCCACAGTCTTATCGACGTCGGCTAAATCGGTTACGATTTTTGCCTTCATAACACCGTTTTCACGAATGATTTTGGTGATTTCGCGGGTATCGATTCCGCAAATGCCCACAATACCTCTCTGCTTCATAAACTCATCCAAGGATTTTTCACAACGGAAGTTGGAGGGCTTATCACAATATTCTCTTACCACAAAACCTGCGGCGTAACAGTTTTCTGATTCAAAGTCACTTTCGATTATGCCGTAGTTTCCAATGAGCGGAAAGGTCTGCACAATAATTTGACCTGCATAGGTGGGATCGGTTAAGGTTTCGATATAACCAACCACCGACGTTGTAAATACTAACTCACCGGCGGTGTTTCCTTCGGCACCAAAAGAGATGCCTTCAAACACGTTGCCGTTGGCAAGTACAAGATATGCTTTTCCCATTTTTCATTCCCCTTATAATTTATTATTCAATGTGATTTGTAAACTGTTTTTTGGCACTATGCCATTGTTTTAACGAGAACTGCCTTTTGTGCGTGAAGGCGGTTTTCTGCCTCGTCAAAAATTTCGTTTGCGTGGGCTTCTAAAACCTCTGCGGTGATTTCTTCTCCTCTATGGGCGGGAAGACAGTGAAGCACCATAGCATCCGCTTTTGCATAGGACATTGTGTTTGCATTTACGCAGTAATCCTTAAAGGCAATTTTGCGTTTTTCGGCCTCATCCTCTTGACCCATAGATGCCCAAACGTCGGTATATACAACATCGGCATCTTTAACCGCCTCTGCGATATTGGAGGTGCAAAGGAATTCGCCGTTTTCACTTGCCCACTTCATAATATCGGCATCGGGCTTATAGTTATCGGGACAGGCAATAGCCACCGACATACCAACCTTAATACATCCAACAATAATGGAGTTTGCCATATTATTTCCGTCGCCTACAAAGCAGATTTTAAGTCCTTCAAGTTTGCCCTTATGCTCTCTGATGGTTTGAAGGTCGGCAAGCACCTGACAGGGATGAGCATAGTCGGTAAGTCCGTTAATAATGGGGATACTGCCGTACTTTGCTAAATCCTCAACGTCACTTTGGTCGAAGGTTCTGATCATAATACCGTCAAGATAGCGGGAAAGAACGCGTGCTGTATCACAGATAGGTTCTCCCCTGCCAAGTTGGATATCTCTACTGCTCAAGAACATTGCAGTACCACCAAGTTGATACATACCGGTTTCAAAAGATACCCTTGTGCGTGTGGAGGATTTGGTAAATATCATTCCCAAGGTTTTGCCCTTAAGAATAGGATGGTCTATTCCTTCCTTGCGTTCTTTTTTGAGTTTATCCGCAAGGTCTAATATCTCAATTATTTCTTCTTTAGAAAGGTCGGATAATTTAAGCAAATGTTTCATAATCGGTTATTCCTTTCCGCATATATCTTTAATAATATTTATTGCTTTGATGAGTTGTTCATCGGCAATGTTAAGGGGGGGTAATAATCTCACCTTGTCTTTAGCGGTGAGTACCACAACACCCTTTTCAAGACACTCTGCCACAATATCTTTAGCGGGACGGGTGGTCTTAATGCCCAGCATAAGTCCTCTGCCCGATACACTCTCAACGCCCTTTGCATCTTTAAGGAGTTCCTTTACAAGTTCACCCTTACGGGTAACTTCGCAAAGTAATGCATCATCAATTCGGGATACAATGCTCACTGCACCTGCGGCACAGATAGGATTACCGCCAAAGGTAGAACCGTGGGTACCGGGGACAAGCACGTCTTTGGTCTTTTCGCCAAAGAGGGTTGCTCCCATGGGGAGTCCGCCTGCAAGACCCTTTGCGGTACTTACGATATCGGGGGTTATCCCTGAATGCATATATCCAAAATATTTACCCGTTCTGCCGTTACCGGTTTGAACCTCATCGGCAATAAGCAGAATATCTTTTTCTTCACATATCTTTGCGGCTTCTTTAAGATATTCATCACAAAGAACGTTTACTCCGCCTTCGCCCTGAATGGCTTCAAACATAAAGGCACAACAGTTGTTTTCTTCTATTTTTTGTTTAAGGTCGTCTATATTGTTTGCCTCGGCGTAAACAAAACCTTCGGTAAAGGGATTAAATATGGTGTGGTATGTATCCTGACCCGTTGCCGAAAGGGTGGTGATTGTTCTTCCGTGGAAACTGTTTTTTAAGGTGATAATGGTATATCTGCCCTCACCGTATTTGTCAAAGGAATATTTTCGGGCGGTCTTAATGGCACATTCATTTGCCTCTGCCCCCGAATTAGAAAAAAAGACTTTGCAAAGCCCTGTTTTTTCACAAAGCAATTTTGCAAGGTCAGTTTGCGGTTTTGTATAATATAAATTAGAAATATGTTGCAATTTTTGGGCTTGTTCTGATACGGCTTTTACCCATTCAGCGTCAGCAACACCAAAAGTGTTAACAGCAATACCGGCGGAAAGGTCAATGTACTCTTTTCCGTCGAAATCAGTAAGGTGCGAGCCGTTACCCTCTGAAACAGAAAGGGGACTTCTCGCATATGTACCTGCTATATATTGTTTATCATTTGAAACAACAGACATTTTAATACTTCCTTAAAGTTGTGGATTACTTAAAAGTTTTGTTACCTTCATTATACGACAATATTCGCACCTTTAGAAGGACGGTATTCAGGGTGATACCACCAAATCAAATTAATTCCAAAGCGAGGGGATTTTGGAAGATTTTTGTTCAATTTGGGTGAAGTAATGCTTTGTGCCTTACGAGAACAAATTGGGCAAAAAGCACCGAAATAACCCGCTTTTGGGTTGGTTTGGATTGGTTGTATCACCCGTTATTTAATTATTCACCAAAGAATGCAGCGTGTACTGCAGAAACTGCCTTTTCTGCAGAATCTTTGTTAATAAGAACAGAGATTTTGATTTCGCTGGTGGAGATCATCTGAATATTTACGTTGGCAGAATAGAGTGCTTCAAACATAGTGCTGGCAACACCGGGATGACTTTCCATACCTGCACCAACAATAGAAACCTTTGCAACATCGGTATCGCAAGTTACGCTCTTGCAACCTAAGGATGCGGTGATTTCATTAAGAGCATTCATAGTTTCTTCGGCCTGGTCGGCAGATACGGTGAACACGATATCTTTAGTGCCGTCGCGACCGATAGATTGAAGGATAATATCTACATTTATTTTTCTTGCTGCCATAAGAGAGAATACTTTATGAGCAACACCGG
>JAZQJN010000096.1:0-8739 GCA_045541655.1 Acutalibacteraceae bacterium | reverse complement strand
GGATCTCCGTTAGGATATGTCATACCTGCAACGAATTTTTCGCTGAGATATACACCGGTATTCTTCATAAGTTTGTTACGGTCGCTTATGAAGTAATACTCACCTTCATATTTAACCAACTTGTAAGCGTTTTGAACGATGCCGTTTACATAGAAATAATCACCGTTAGGTCCATTCTTAATGATCATTCTACCCTCGGCATCAAATTCATATCGACCGGGAAGCATAGGATCTCCATTGGGATATGCCATACCTGCAACAAATTTTTCGCTGAGATATACACCGGTATTCTTCATAAGTTTGTTACGGTCGCTTATGAAGTAATACTCACCTTCATATTTAACCAACTTGTATGCCTTTTCGATAATACCGTTTACGTAGAAGTAATCACCAATAGGTCCGTTCATAATGATCATCTTGCCGTCGGCATCGAATTCATATCGACCGGGGAGCATAGGATCTCCATTGGGATAGGTCATTCCTGCAACAAATTTTTCACTAAGATATACACCGGTATTTTTCATTAACATATTACGATCGCTTATGAAGTAATACTCACCTTCATATTTAACCAACTTATATGCTTTTTCAACAATACCATTCACGTAGAAATAATCACCGATAGGTCCATTCTTAATGATCATCTTACCATCGGCATCAAATTCATATCGACCGGGTAACATTGGATCACCGTTAGGATAGGTAAATCCGTTCACGTAAGTTGCAGATAGATAGATGCCGGTATTCTTCAATACTTTATCATAATCGCTTATAAAGTAATATTCGCCTTCGTGCTCAACGAGTTTATACGACTTTTGAATCACACCATTTTTATAGAATTTATCATTATAAACTCCGTTTAGAAGAACAGCCGAACCATCTTCACCGCAGTTATAATATAATTTGGCACCGCCGGAAAAAGAATATGCTACACCTGTTTGCATCCAACCATTTCTGCTAAACAAATAGGTCTTTCCATCTATCTCATAAGCTCTGGAAGAAGAGGAATCGGATGAAGTATCTTTATAAAATCCCGGTCCGTAATAATAACGCTTACCGCCGCTTTCATTATTCCAAACACCTGAAGTAAGACGACCGTTATAAAAAACGAACTTCACACCGAGATCTGCATAAGTGTTCCCGTTGACTCCTGCAAAGGTAGTCTTATCGAAGTAATACCAGTCATCACCTACGGTTACCCAACCGCTGGTTAGTTTTCCATTAACGGTATAATAATTCTTATCATTTACGATTTGTAAACCTGTTTTTGGGAGATCGCATCCGCAGTCACACACAATTCTTTTGTTGGTCATATCTATAGAATATGTATGGTTAGTGGAGGGAATCTCAATACCTTCTTCTATAATAGCACCACATTCAGTGCAGAAAACTCTGTCTTTATATCCGCCTTCTGTAGAAGTAGGGGCTTTATCGGTAGCATCGCCAAGTATATGTTTGTGAGGATCTTCTTCGGTTGAAATAACCAAAACACCGTGTGTAACAGGGCGTTCAGCTCCGTCAGAAGGAGAACAATGGAGTTCTATGTCTTCACCGGGACGTTGTGAAAGGAACGTAGAAGAACCGCCACCGTCACCATTGATAGCATAAACACAACCCAGCGAGATCATAAATTCCGCCATCTCATAGCAATTAAACCCTGCGGAATAAGGTTCCTGACGGCCTTCATTCATAACCATAATAATGGTACCATCCGCTTTAACACCGAGGAAAGATCGAGGTGCGTTAGGTTCGGGATCGTTGATGGTATGCTCACTCACTCCGTTTTTCACCAAAAAGTGAAAACTTGTTGGGATAAGTTGTTCCTCCCAACCTGTGATAGCATCATACGTTTGTCGCACCTGAACCTTGGGAATACTATCGGGACGAAGTTGTCCATCCTTTTCATCATAATTGATAACAATACAGGTATATGCACCAAAGTAGGAATTTTGGCTATTGGTATATCTAACACCATCAAGTATCAATGTTCCAAGTGTTTCTCCAATCAACTCGGGATGTTGTTTATAATAATCCGTATCGTACCAATGCAGACAGGTATTCATAGCAGCAACTACATTGCCGTAGCCGTTTTCTTCGGCGTATTTTACCTGCTCGGACATTATTTGTGTTTTGTATTCTTTATTTTTTAATCCCTCCGCCATTTTGTATGTACTGGGGATTATTTTGGTATAGGGATTGCTGATATCTATTTCCACAACGTGAGATAACTGACGTTTTGTTCCTGCCGAATTATTCATAACAACTTCGGATTCAATAACACCAGGTGCCAATTGCCAGTCACGTTTAGATATTACTTGATAGTAATTTAATTTGCTTTCATCAACTTCTGCTGCTGTTACATACAAAGGGATTGCACTGACAACCAACATTAAACAAAGAAAAATCACTGATATTCTTGATATAACCTTCATGCAAATCCTCCATTTATATTAAAGATCAAATCTGCCGAATTAAAACTAATTCGTTGCCCACTATGCACCACGTGGAGGTCTTGATTTTGCATAGTTTATTCCCCTCCTTGGGAAACCCAGGGAGGGGGTTTTGTTTACACAAACACTTTATTTTGTTTGTTATCCAATAATCATCTTACCGTCGGCATCAAAGGTATATCTACCTGCAGCAAGACCAACCGGTGAAGTAAATTTATCGGACAAATATACGCTACCGTTCATAAACAACTTATTGCGGTCGCTGATGAAGTAGTAGTTGCCTTTATACTCAACCAACTGATATGCATTTTGAACAATACCGTTTACATAGAAGCGATCGCCAACAGGTCCGTTGATAACTACCATCTTACCGTCTGCATCGAATTCATAACGTCCGGGAAGAATGGGATCACCATTGGGATAGGTCATACCTGCAACGAATTTTTCGCTGAGATATACGCCGGTATCCTTCATAAGCTTGTTGCGGTCGCTGATGAAGTAGTAATTTCCTTCAAATTCAACCAATTTGTAAGCGTTTTGAACGATGCCGTTTACATAGAAGTAATCGCCGATAGGTCCATTCTTGATGATCATCTTACCATCTGCATCGAATTCGTAACGTCCGGGAAGCATAGGATCACCGTTGGGATAGGTCATACCTGCAACGAATTTTTCGCTGAGATATACGCCGGTATTCTTCATCAATTGATTGCGGTCGCTGATGAAGTAGTAGTTTCCTTTGAATTCTACCAATTTGTAAGCATTTTGACGAACGCCATTTACATAGAAGTAATCACCAACAGGACCATTGAGGATAACCATCTTACCATCTGCATCAAAGTCATAACGACCGGGGAGAATGGGATCACCATTGGGATAGGTCATACCTGCAACGAATTTTTCGCTTAAGTACAAGCTGGAGTTCTTTACTAACTTATGGTAGTCACCTACAAAGTAGAAGTCACCATTATGTTCAAAGAGTTTGTATCCGGTATATCTGAAACCATCTACACAGTAGATATCTCCGGTGGGACCGGTGTAAATGGAAGCTGATCCATCTTCAGCACAGCCATAGTAATATCTGGTACCACCAGCAAAGAAGTAAACTACACAAGAGGTTTGTAAATATCCCCATCTGTTAAACATATAGGTCTTACCGTCGATTTCGTAAGCTCTGCAAGATGCAGTGTCGGGGGATGCGTCATGATAGTAACCGGGACCATACCAGTAACGGGTACCCTTGTTAGTAGTGTTCCAAGCACCATCGGTCAAGAAACCGTTTTCAAAGAGGAAACGGATGCCGTTATCGGCAACGTGGTTACCGTTAACACCTGCAAAGGTGGTCTTATCGAAGTAGTACCAATCATCATCAATACCAACCCAACCGGAGGTCAAATTACCATTAACAGCGTAATAGTTTTTGCCATCGAAGTTTTTAAGGCCTGTGTCTTTAGATTGTACTCCGCAGTCACAAACGATCTTGTCGCCTGAAACTTTGAAGGTGTGTCCGGTAGCGGGAATGGTGGTTCCCCATTCAACAACCGAGTTACATCCTTCGCAGAAGGTTCTGCCGGTGTAGCCGTTTTCAGCACAGGTAGGTGCTTTATCTGCAATTGCTGCAGGAGTATGAACGTGGGTAGTTTTGTGGTCGGTCAAGTATGCGGGATCAGACATACTCATAGCTTGGTTTGTGGTATACATTTCGGTATCCACGTGGAATTCTTCGTTAGAGAAGGTGCCGGTAGTACCGTTGGTAAAGGTGATAAGACCCTTATCAACATCCATCTTCATATCTTGTGCGAAGAAGTTGTAGGTGGTCCAATAGGTTGCAGCGGTGAACCCGGGAACCTTAATGTCGGTATCAAAATAGATGATACGAACGGGGATTTTTGCCAAAACTGCAGCACCGCTATCATAGTTTACGCCGGTGCGGGTGATAGTGATGTTAGCAGTGTTAGTTTCTTCGTTAATGGTATAGTTTGCGGTGAAACCTTCTGCCAATTCCATATGATCGAGTTGCCAGTGGTTTACACTGTTAAGGTCGATTACGGTTTCAACAGTTTGAATGGTTTCAATAGCGTTTGCTTCAAGGTTCATCCAATAGATAGAACCGAAGGGGATTTTGTCAAAAGATGCATCAGCAGGAACCAACTTCAAGGTAGAAGCGGTGCTGCCGCCTTCAACCTTAACAACACGGATAATAACCGACTTATTACCTGCGTTGTCGCAGATTTCGAACTTAACACGATGATAACCATCAGCAACTTGGATACCGTTAGCGGTCATAACGCCGTTTGCGAAGCTGGATTTAACTTCAACACCGTCAACGTAAACTTTTGCGGTAGCAGCATTCAAGCCGGAAACGTTATGTAAGGGTTGTTCAACACCCATAGCGTCTGCCAGGGTAGTCTTATCTGCTACTGAGGCAGAAAAGTTAAGAACGTTGCTTGTAGTGGTAACAACATCACGTTTTACAAGAGGAGTGGTGCCATCGAGATAAGCTTTACCAAAAACAGGATTTTCTCTATCATCTACAGCGTCAGAGTAGTCAACAGTGAAGCTATCCATATAGTAGGTGTAAGGTCCGTTGATGGTACCGTTTGTTTGCCAGAGAAGATTATTCTTGGTTCTGTGGGTAATGATAGCAAGGAAGAATTCACCTTTTTCGGATAATTGACCGGTGGTTTGACCATTGCTATCTTGTTTGTTAAATTGATTGGAATATTTAAGTGCAACCTTTTCGAAAGCACTGATATCCATAGACATATAATGCCAACCGGATTCGTCAATGTTATAGTAAACGTTTTCAGATTCCATCATGCTAACTGTTGCAAGATTGTCATAAACACCGTCGCCGTTAGAGTCGGTCATATAGTGACCTTGAACCCAACATTGAATGTTGTCTTCAGGAACATAGAGCCAGAAACCTACACGACGGGCATTTTCTAACTCAACTGCACTGCCGTCAACACCCAAACGGATCCAGGCATAATCGCTGGAGTCGGATTTTTTAGAGGCAAGACCGTTGATTTCCAAACGCAAGGAGTGTTCACCATCGTGAACCTGACCATTGGTTTTATCTGCCAATGATAATTTCAAGTAGTAGTCACGATAATCGTTAGTTCTACTGTTGATAACGTTCCACTCATCAACATCAACCTGACCGTCTTCAAAGTCCCAAAGAACTTCAGAACCTTTACCAAGATTAAGCTTTACGGTAGCGGAGGGTTTATCACCCATATTGAGGGTAGCGGTAACGGTACTGGTAATATCTGAAGGTGCTTTATCTTCACTTACTGCAGTAAAGCTAAGACCGTTGAAAGTACCAATAGCGGTGTTGGTGGTGGTGAAGGTTACGTCGTTACTACCAAGACCGATTTCTTGAGCAATTCCATTAATTGTAGCATAAGCTTTAACGGGAATCTTTGCTGTTTTACCAAAGGGAACGGTTACAACAGGTTGGTCGAAAGAAAGGGTATCGGGAACAACAATGTTGATTGCCTTTTCACCAACAACCTTGCCATCATAAACCATTTGTGCGGTTACGGTACCGGTTGTTCCATTAGAGGTAAATACTCCGTTGGAAATAGTCCCCATACCGGCTTCTTTAATAGTCCATTCAACATCGGCGGGAATTTCAACCTTAGTACCAACAGCATCGGTACCAAGAGCACTGAATTCTACAGTGCTGCCGGGGGTGTAGTATTCATAATCGGTGCCAATAGAAGCACGAGCAAATTGACCGTCTGCGGGAGCGGTAGAAACAACGAGAATAGTGTTAGAAGTAGGTCTTTCACCACCGTCAGAGAGGGAGCAGTTTACTTTAAGGTCTTCACCGGGACGTTGTGAACAGAAGGTTGTAGATCCGCCACCGTCGCAGTTTGCAGCGATGATACAGCCCATTTTGATCATGTAGTCAGCCATTTCAAATTGGGTGAAACCGGTAGAATAGGGAGCTTGTTCACCGTCGGAAACAGCAATAACAAGAGAACCGTCAGGTCTAACACCAACAAAGGTTCTGGATGCGATACCTGAACCGTGAGCACCGGTTGCATAAGAGGTCATTTGACCTTTGCCGTTTGCATCGGGTTTAACAAGGAAATCAAAAAGAACAGGGATAGCTTGTTCTTCCCAACCGGTCAAGGGATCTGTAGAATAGCGAATCCAGGTTTTGGGCATATCTGCAGGTCTGGGTTCACCGGTAACGGGATGTTTATCGTAGTTGATAACCACGATAGTTTTAACACCACCGGTCATAAGGGTTCCATTGGTGATACGGCTGTTGCAGTAGTATTCACCATTCAAAATCGAATAACCGAGAGGTTCACCAATAAGATGGGGATTTTGTTTGTAATAATCTTCGGTGTACCAGCTAAGGGAGCAGTTAGTAGCAACAACAACGTTGCCATAGCCCAATTTTTCTGCTTCTAATGCTTGTACGGATGTGGATTGGGTACCATAGTTGCCTTCCTCAGGCCACATACCTTTGGTACCGGGGATAACCTTAACAAAGGGATTGTTAACGTCAACGAGTGCGGTATGAAGAACTTGACGACGAGAACCTGCGTCGTTGTTCAAAACATGTTCGTACTCTTTAACGCCGGGAGCGATGTCCCATTCTTTTTCGGAAATGACGTTATAGTAGTCAGTTCCGCCGTTGCTGTCATCATAAATGCTTGCAGCAAATCCGTTCACAGAAAGAACGCTAACAAACATTGCGAGAACCAGCAACACTGCCATGAGTTTAGATATTGGTTTTTCCATAATATCCTCCTTTTTTTATTTAAAAGTTTATTGCCAATCTATATAAATAGTCACCAGAGCAACTAATTGTTTTTAACACATTACAATTTATATGCCTTAAAGGTGTGATGTGTTTTTTGCTTTTCTTTTGGGGGTTCAGGCAAGTAGTCACCATAAAGACAGGTTAAATACGTATCGTAATCAACAGGTGCGGGAAACATTTCACCTTCAAATTCCACATCTACACTACCATCAAAGGCAGATGCCGGAATGATATTGCGTTCACCATATACACACCAGGATTTAGTGCCTATATAAGCACTGCCCTTTTGTTCGGAGCGTATTGTGGCTTTATTAATCTTATCAACAAAGTATTTACCGCCAATCATTTTACAGAAAAACATAACTATTCCCTTGATAAAACGCTTTACAAGTGATACCGAATCAGGTTTGTTAAGCTTTGATAATGAAAGGAACAACATATACCTTCCTATACGCTTTGATTCTTTCTTGGCTTTTTTAAGATCGTTATTCCAATAATCCAACGGGAAAATATCTATATCTACGCCAAGTTCAACCCCATTATCGTAACCTGTTTCGATCTTCCTTGTGGTCATATCACAAAGTTTGGCAAAGGGGTAAAGGAAATTTGCCTCTCTTTCGAAAGAGAAAAGTCGATACTTTTCACTATCTTCAAATATAGAAATCAGTCTTTCGTAATCTTCTCTTGGAACTAAAACATCTACGTCATCATCCCAAGGAATAAACTTTTTGTATCTTATGGCACCGAGAAGGGTACCGTATGCGAAATAATATCTGATATTATTTTCTTTACAAAAAGCATCAAAGACCTTAAGTATATCGAACTCAATATCCTTAAGTTCTTGCAAATTCAACTCTTTCATATAATTCTACGTACTCCTTAAATCTTTCGATTTTGTCAAATTCCTTGGCTTTATTAATACACGCTTCTTTTGAATAGGGCTTTCCCTCACATATTCGTATGATTTCTCTTTCCAGAGCATCCACGTCATCGCATTCAACAACCGAACCACAGGTTTCATCATAACATTCGGGAGAACCGCCACTGTTAAAGGTTACACCGGGTGTTCCGCAAGCAAGAGCTTCAATATTTACAAGACCCAAAACCTCTTCCCTGGTTGGATTGACAAATATATCGGAAGCGGAATAAACTTC
Source organism: Acutalibacteraceae bacterium (assembly GCA_045541655.1). Classification (GTDB taxonomy): domain Bacteria; phylum Bacillota; class Clostridia; order Oscillospirales; family Acutalibacteraceae; genus UMGS1484. Next base: position 349 of record JAZQJN010000096.1, on the reverse strand, counting down.
AGCAAGTTCATTTCGATTTTGTGTGCGGTGAATAGAAATTATATTTTTTGGCAACATTTTATCTACACAATCATCTGTACCGATTAAAACAATTTGATAATCATCGGGTAAATGTTTTGCCAAATGAACGAACACATCTACACCCTTTTCACGGCTCCAACCAAGAGCCACTCCAAGCACAATCTTTTTATCTTTCAATCCGTAGATTTCGCGAAAGTTACTTTCAACAGGTTGAAAAACGGATAAATCCACTCCATTGTAAATGACCTCTACAGGACACTCTTTCAAAAAGGATTGCTTTACTAAATCGGCTAACCATTTTGAAGGGGCGACAACTGTTAAATCAAGG
>JAZQJN010000095.1:0-4768 GCA_045541655.1 Acutalibacteraceae bacterium | reverse complement strand
AGGGCTCTTTCTTTCTTTTCGTACATTTTACGACGGATAATGTCCCAAAGTACAAAGAGGAGAAGAGGTCCACCAATAAATACTACAAGACCAACGGGTTTTTGAAGGAAGATTGCCAATGCACCAATTTTTGCAAAGCGGGTGCCGAGGTAAACACCTTCGACCATATCGTATGTAACAAAGATGGTATCGGAAACGTTGTTGTTATCGCCTCGAACTACGAAGAACTTAACGCCTTCTTCGGTTTCACCTTTTAAGATGATTCTATGGGTTACGACGGTGCCTACACCGTTTTGTTCAATTTCTTTAGCGGTGGAGGTATGATAAGCGATAACGTCGCTTTCGCCGTATTGATAGAGGGGATATTTGTCGGCTCCGCGTTTAACCTGACCATTTTCGTCAAAGACGTATTCGGGTTGAGGGTTACCGTTGGAGTCTAATTCTAAGATTTTTTTACCATTATCATCAAGGACGGCTTTGGGAACGGTTTTGCCATCAACAACTTCGGTTTCATAAACAGGGAAACCATTCTCTTTGATGGTGTTGCCTTCGGCATCTAATTTAGGAACACGCTTGATACGGAAGTTTTCTTCACCGATGCCTTGAAGTTTGTCGATCTCTTCGGCAGAAATTTCTTTAGTAAGTACCAAGTCATCAAGCATAATGGCGGGTTGCATTGAACCTGACAGTACGATAAAGGGTTTATATCCCATAAAATCGGGTACCTCGTTAGGTTTGGTAAGTGACTTAACGATAAGGGTTACGTTACATACCAAACAGGGGATTAATATAACAAGCAAGATAATTCCAACTATGGTCATTATCTTAAATGTAAGGGATGACTTTTGCTTTTCTGACATATTTATTTCCTCCGAGCGGGTTTTTGAATAACATAGATACAGAGATACCGATAGGTATCGACACTCCTTCTACTATGATCATTATAAATACACATCTTTATTTTGTCAAGTGCTTTTATAGTAAAATTTGAATAATTTTTTAACATTCATCCTGCCGATTTGTGCTATTTTGGCAAATTACACAAGGTGTTGTGGTGGATTTTATCTATTATGACAAAATATCCTTATGGTTGCCTTAAATTCAGCAACTTTTTTTGAAAAAATGCCCATTTATGACTGTGTCTATATATGTTTAGGAGGTTTTTTCTTGAAAGAGTTACGTTTAGACGTGGATAATTTGGGCAGGGTTTCACCTTCAAATTATTCGGGTTTCATAGTGGGAGAACACAATTCAGGGCGTATTGCGGTGTGTTTCTCCGAATCTGAAATGCCTCAGTGCGATTACTTCAGAATGTATTTTGAAACAAGTGCGGGGCAAAAAGTGTTTTCTAAACAATTGCATTTGGAGGAGAATTATATCTATTATAATCTGCCCTTCGATGTCACCTCTTTAGGACACACCCTTTATTGGCAACTTTGCGGTTATAAAATGGAGGGTGAGGAATGTTCCCTTATTTATAAGACCGAGGTTGTACCTATTGCTTTGGGTGGTTCTCTTTCGGGGGACGGCAACGTTGCCGAGGAAAATTATATTCCTGAATTTCAGGAAATCCTTAATAACGTGGAGGAATTTAATGAAAAATTCAGTCTACGTATCGGTGAGGTTTCTTCTGTGGCTTCTACAGAGCCACCTTCGGTTACTATCCGTGAAGAGGGGGACTACGTGTATTATTTGGATTTCAGCATCCCTACCGCTCCATCTACTCCGACTATCAGTAAAGCCAATTATTCTATTTCTGCGACAAGTTGGGGCTTAGATTTAACAACTTCTGAATTGTATAATGCCAACGTCACCAGAACTTCTGTGATTATCCTTGTTCCCCAACCCTCCTGCGTTGAGGAATTTAATGACTGTAATGTGGCGGTGTATTCACAAAGGAAAGGGTATCTTTCCTTCTGTTGTACTAAAGTTCCTCAAAATGAAATCACTTTTTCCGCTCTCGTTGTGGAAGTGTAATCTATAACACTTTTGAGTATGTTATATATAATGTAATGGGAGGGACAATATGCCTTATGAAATTATCGTGGCGGTGTTATCGCTGACTGGCACCGCCATTGGTTCGGTTACGGGTATTTTGACTGCCAATCGTCTTACTAATTATCGTATTGAGCAACTCGAAAAAAGAGTGTCCGAACACAATAATCTCGTTTCCCGAATGACCTCTGCGGAGGAAAAAATCGGTTCTCATCAGCATCAAATAAATGAAATTAAGGAGTTGATTCTGAAATGATGCTTCATAATAAAATGTTATCTATCGCCGCCAAAGAAGTGGGGGTCAAAGAACCCAGCGGCGAGGATAAATATATAAAATGGTATAATTCGGTTTATAAAACCGGATTTAATATGTCCACACCTTGGTGTTGTATTTTTGTGTCTTGGGTTGCGGCTCAAGCGGGTGTGCCTACCACTATTATCAAGCACTTTTGTAACTGTACCCAAATGACAAATTGGTTTAACGCTAAAGGACTTTTTAAAAAATATCCTGCCTATACCCCAAAACCCGGCGACATTATTATGTACGACTGGGACATATCAGGCGATAGTGACCACGTAGGGTTTGTTGAAAGTGTCAATGGTAAGCAAGTAACCACTATTGAAGGGAATTACTCCGACAGTGTAAAAAGAAGAACTGTTAATCTTTCTACCTCCACTATAAGAGGTTTTTGTTTGCCCGACTTCCCCATAGGCGATATGAACAACGATGGTAAAGTTACCTCCGACGATGCTATGACCGTGCTGCACGCCACCGTGGGAAAGGTTAAACTCTCCGCCGCTCAGAAAAAGGAAGCCGACGTGAATAATGATGGTACAGTCAACGCTTTGGATGCTTTGGATATTCTTCATAAAGCTTCAGGTAAGGTGAAATAAAATGACTTTTAATGATTATATTAAACCGGAGTTTTTGGTGCTTATACCTGTGCTTTGGTTTGTGGGTTGGGCTATAAAAAAGTCTAATGTTAGAAACTGTGTTATCCCTTTTATCTTGACCGTGATATCGGTAGTGTTGTGTGGTATATATACCTTCGCAACCCAAAACGTTTCCGGAGTTAAAGATATAATGATGTGTGCGTTTGTATCCATTACTCAAGGAGTTATTGCTACTGCTTGTGCAGTGTTCGGAAACCAAATTATCAAACAAGCGGGGGAGCTTTTTTCAAAAAACGAGGATAATAATATCGTCCAAAAATAATATATGCCGATGGGGAGGTTTTTCTTCACTCATCGGCATTTTTTGTATATCTATTTTTAACTGTAACGGCAACTACGGCACTATATACCCTCTTGGCTCCTGCAATTTTTAACATCTTGGCACACTCGTTAAGGGTCGCTCCACCGGTGGTTACATCATCCACAAGGAGAATGCATTTGCCACTACAAATATCCTCCTTGGCTTCATATACGCCAAGCACATTCCCCACTCGGTCTATGGCGGTGCAGTAGTGCTGTTCTTTATTGGGATATACTTTTACTATGGCGGACTTGTTAAAGGGAATATCTAAATTTTTGGATATTCTTTTGGCAAGTAATTCGCTTTGATTATAACCCTTTTCCCACTCTCTTTCTTTGGTCAAAGGCACGCAGACAATAAGGTCAATTTTGTTGTTAAGGGCTTTTGTTTTCAGTCGCTGAGATATAACGTCACCATAATATTCTGCGGTATCTCCTCCAAAGTTCATTTTCATTCTGCGAATTCCATCTTTTATAGGCCCTTCGTAAAAATATGGAGCAATTATTCTGTCGAATTCAAATCGCTGAGTTCTGCAAATACAAGCATATTCCGGTTGACCGCATTTCTCACATCCGTTAGTGTTTTCAAGAATTTTCTTCTCGCAATCCTCACACAAATCCTTATGGGTTTCGATAATTTCTCCGCAACAAGCACAACGTTTGCCTAAGAAAAAGGCAATAATAAATTTGCGAAATTTATCTAATTTCACTCTTGTTTTCTTTGATAATTTCATTTTATTCCTTACAGCAAAAGGACTATCTTTTCAGATAGTCCTTTAAAATTGTTTGATTTAGTTTTCGGCGAGAAAATCGTTGATTTTTTCTACTAATTCATCACAATCAACACCGTGAACTTCGCATGCCTGCTCTACAGTTTCGCTTCTTGCGGCGGGACAACCAAGACAATGCATTCCCATCTCTAAAAAGAAGGGTGCGGTTTCGGGATTGATATTGAGAATATCGCCAATAAAGGTATCTTTAGTAATCATAATTCTTCCTCCTGAAAAATTGTGTGTTTTAGTAAGTTTGATAAAATTTTCTATGATTACATTATACATTCTTCCCTCATTATTGTCAATCATAAAAAATGTTTGATTTTATTTATATTTTATGGTATTATTATATTGTATATTAAATTATTGTGGAGGGATATATTCTTATGCCAATTAAAATCCCCGATACTCTTCCTGCCGCTAAAATTTTGCAGGAGGAAAATATATTCTTTATGACCAACAAAAGGGCAGAAACTCAGGATATTCGTCCCCTTAAAATTCTGCTCCTTAATTTGATGCCTAAAAAAATCGAAACCGAAACTCAGTTTTTGCGACTCTTAAGTAACAGTCCTTTACAGGTGGATATCGACCTTTTGCAAATGGCATCCCACGAATCTAAAAACACTTCTCAAGAGCATCTTATATCTTTTTATCGGGTGTTTGATGAAGTTAAAGATAACAAATACGACGGTATGATTATTACAGGTGCTCCCGTTGAACGTATGTCCTTTGAAGAGGTTGATTAT
>JAZQJN010000094.1:0-4212 GCA_045541655.1 Acutalibacteraceae bacterium | reverse complement strand
CCGCTTGGCCTCCGACTTCCCGTCAACTTACCGACCTAATTGGTTCCCTTTGCGACCTTACCAGTGGTTCGGGCGACAAAGGTACTCCAATTGTTCTTGTTCAAGGTTATTTTGACAACTATACCAACTAAATATATAAGGAGAGATAAAAATGAAACTCTTATACACAGGCAAAACCAAAAATGTTCTTTTGGATGAAGAAACAAACGTTGTTACCCTTCTTTTTAAGGATAGTGCTACCGGCGAAAACGGTGTATTTGATCCCGGCTCCAACAGTGTTGGCGGAAGTGTTGAAGGTAAGGGTAAAATTGGTCTTGAAATTTCCAAATACTTTTTCGAACTTATGGAAAAAAACGGCATCCCCACCCATTTCCTCGGTGCTGATCTTGACAAAAACTTAATGCAAGTTCGCAAACTTACCGTTCCCAAGCTTGAATTCGTTCTTCGTTACTATACCGCAGGTAGTATGTGCCGTCGTTTTACCCTTGAAGAAGGAATTGTTTTTGATCCTCCTTACACCGAAGTAACCCTTAAAGATGATGAACAAGGCGATCCCCTTATCACCGCACGTCTTTGCGTTATGAAGGGTCTTCTTGAAAACGAAGCTCAATATGACGAAGCACTTGGCATTCTTGTTAAGGTTGGTGAAGTTCTTAAAAAGGAACTCGCAGGTATGAATCTTACCCTTATCGACTTCAAAATTGAGGTCGGTTATGATGAAAATGGCAAAATGTATATTGCCGATGAAATCACTCCTGACATTTGGCGTGTTCGCGATGAAAACGGCAATATCCCCAATCAAATTGATTGTGCCAAAATGTTGCTCGAAAAAATGGGCAAATAATTATATTTGGTAAATAATTATATTTAAAGTTAAACGGAAGAACGAATATTTTGTTCTTCCGTTTTTGTTATCTTTTGTATGATATTTTCTTTAAAACTTTCGAAATAGGCAGCACAAGTATTCCTGCGGCTATATCTCCGATAAAGTGAATAATATCAAATGTAAGCCCGGCTATAATCCACTTTATCATCATATTGAAATCATATCCAAAAGCTACTGCCTGAACAGGGGCATATAAAATGCCAAAAATCAGGCCATGAAAACCGCAAACCAAAGGATATACAAACATAGCTATTTTATCAGTCATCCTTTTGGGTAACAACATAGTTAATCCCCACAAAACTGTCCATACATATAAATATGGTATCCACCACATTGAAAAACCGCTTAAAAGTCCCTGTAAAAAGACAAATACATAGATAGGAATAAGCCCTTTGAACCGATATACTATTGCACACACCATTGTAAACATTCCAATCAAATGGATGTTGGGCAACGCTTCCATAAGCAGTTTGGAACAGTACATCATTGTGCCAAGTATTGCAAACATACACAGTTCATATATGGTCAATAGGGGTTTATTCTTTTTATTCTTTAACATATACTAACTCGTAGGTTTCTCCGTCTTCAAATTTAGTTTGATCAACACCGGTCATCATATATTCACCATTTTTATAAAATCCCCAATATGACTTGTCTTTTTCATAATTAGCTTCAAGTCCGTTTACGTGGGTTATATATAGACCATATTGACCGTTATCACCTTTAATAACGCCATTATTAATAAGTGCAGCACCAAGATAATCTTCATCGGTATGAATAGTAAAGGTTATGGTATTATTTTTATCGTCAGTTACCTTTACATATACAGTTTTACTTCCTTCGCCAAGTTCAGTATCAGTGGTAAATACTGATTCAACAACTGATGATACGTTTGTTTTATCAGTTTCTGTTACATTTTTTTGACCACAGCCGGTTAAAATAATACTTAAAGAAAGAACTAAAAGCAACAAAACCGAACATAATTTTACATTTTTCATAATCTTACCTTCTTTTATGTATTTACACATAAAACAAAAAGCACCCTTCTGAAAAGGGTGCAATTTTATCGTAAAATTACAGCCCCTTCATTTGCCCAAAGGACTTTTTGCGTAACACAGAGTGATAAGCATTCCGACTTAAAGGTTGTGGGGTGCCTTCTCACGGTAATGGCTGTTGTCACGGATTTTCACCGTGTTTCCTTATCCCCGAACACGAAAATCGTATCCGACAATGAATATAAATACTCAATACTCTGCAGTTATTTATTTGTGCAAGGACATTTTATCACTTAAAGAATTATTTGTCAACACAATAATAAGACCACCCAACATAATAGGTTGGATGATCTTATGTTAAAATTATTTCTTTGTAAGTCGGGCATATTTTTGCATAAGTTTTTTTGTGCCTACAGTTTCGAAAGCAATGGTTAAAAGCACGTCTCCCCCTACGGGTGTAGCAGAAATAATGACACCTTCGCCAAAAGCACTATGTTCAACAGTATCTCCTGCTTTGAATGTAATTGAAGGTGCAGCAGTGGGAGATTTAAAACCACCAAGCCCTGTATTATGCGGTTTATAAGATGTCTTGGGTTTAGTACTATGTGAAGTATATGCGGTGTTCTCTCTACCTGTGGAATATCCTCTGCCTCCAAAATTAAAGGATGGTTCGGGAGGTTTAATGCCATCTAAAAGGTCGTCGGGAATTTCAGCGACAAAACGTGATACTCTGTTTCTTTCGGTAGAACCAAAAACCATTCTTTGAGCAGCACTGGTAAGGGTTAATTTTTGTTTTGCTCTTGTTATACCAACGTACGCAAGACGACGTTCTTCTTCTATTTCTTTATCCCCCGAAAAAATAGATTGATTTCCAGGGAAAATACCCTCTTCCATACCAACAATAAATACGTTTTCAAACTCAAGTCCCTTGGCAGAGTGGAGGGTCATTAGTACCACAGCATCGGTGTCGGCATTATAGTTATCAATATCGGTCATAAGTGCAACACCATCAAGATAATTTTCCAACGTGGGAATATCACTTTCGGTCTCGAACTGAGATATACTGTTTGCCAATTCCTCAAGGTTCAGAATTCTATCTTCACCTGATTCGGTGTCGGCACGAAGCATTTCCATATATCCGCTTTTTTCGAGCAACAACCGAAGTGTTTCGGATGGTGGTACGTCTTCCATCGTATCACGAAGTGAATTAATAAGACTTGCGAAATCCTTAAGACGAGAACAAGCACGAGAAAGAGGTTCATAACTTTCCGCCTCGTTCATAACCTCCAGCATACTTTTTCCAAGATATCCTGCAATATCAGAAACCTTTTCTAAAGTCGCGACACCAATACCTCGTTTGGGTTCGTTTATAACCCTCATAAGGCGGAGATTGTCGGAAGGATTTACAAGCAAGGTTAAATAAGAAATAATATCCTTAACTTCCTTACGGTCATAGAACTTAAGTCCCCCTATAACACGATAAGGAATACCCGAACGAACAAAGGTATTTTCAAGGTTTCGTGATTGTGCATTCATTCTGTAAAGAATAGCATTTTCAGAAAACTTTCCACCCTTTTGTACAGATTCAAGGATTTTTTCTGAAACGTATTTTGCCTCAGCATAATCATCGGGAGCGGTATAATGAGTGATCTTCTCTCCTCCCTCTTTTTCGGTCCAAAGATTCTTTTCTTTCTGTTTTTTATTATTCTTGATAACTGCGTTAGCGGCATCAAGAATAACCGATGTAGAACGATAGTTTTGTTCAAGTCTGATGGTTACGGCATTTCTGTATTCATCCTCAAAATTGAGAATATTCTCGATAGTCGCACCACGGAAATTATATATACTTTGGTTATCATCACCCACCACGCAAATATTCTTGTGGGAATCTGCGAGCAGACTTACAAGCACATATTGAGCGTGGTTAGTATCTTGATACTCATCCACCATAATATATTTGAATCTATTCTGCCAATAAGACAGTACGTCAGGATTATTTTCAAACAACTCAACGGTTTTGACAATAATATCATCAAAATCCATTGCATCTGCATCAGATAATTTTTTCTGATAAAGTGTATATAGTTGTGATATAACCTTTTGCCTATAGTCGGTTTGATTTTCTTTTTCAAACTCTTGTGGAGTTATTAGTGAATCTTTAGCACGGCTAATAGCGGATAAAACCACCTTCTGAGGGAAAAGCTTATCATCAATATTAAGTTCCTTTTGACATTGTTTCATTACACGTTTAGAATCATCGGTATCGTAAATCGTAAAATGAGAACTGTATCCGATTCTATCGGCAAATCTGCGAAGAATACGAAGACAAGC
>JAZQJN010000093.1:0-2867 GCA_045541655.1 Acutalibacteraceae bacterium | reverse complement strand
CGTTTATGATCCCACCAGAGAAATCGTAAACGGCAGAGGTAACCTTTCCTTCACCTCTATCAACCTTCCCAGAATTGCTCTCCGTAGCCACGGTGACGTAAACTTCTTCTTTGAAGAACTTGAACGCAAGATTGATTTGGTATTTGACCAACTTAACGAGCGTTTTGAAATCCAAGCCCGTAAAAAGGTTTACAACTATCCGTTCCTTATGGGACAAGGTATATGGATCGATTCCGAAAAACTTAAACCCACCGACGAGGTTCGTGAAGTTCTCAAACACGGTACCTTAACCGTTGGATTTATCGGACTTGCAGAAGCCCCAAAATCCCTTACCGGTTTCCATCACGGCGAATCCAAAGAATCTCAGAACTTAGGTCTTGAAATCGTAGGATATATGAGAAAACGTTGCGATGAACAAGCCAAGAAAACCGGTCTTAACTACTCACTTATCGCTACTCCTGCAGAAGGACTTTCCGGTAGATTTGTCCGTATGGATAAAGAACGCTATGGTGCTATCGCGGGTGTAACCGACAGAGAATACTACACCAACTCTTTCCACGTTCCCGTATATCACGATATTTCCGCTATCGATAAGATTAAACTCGAAGCTCCCTATCACGCACTCACCAACGGTGGTCACATCACCTACGTTGAGATGGATGGCGACCCCACCAAGAACCTGGAAGCATTCGAAACTATCGTTCACGCTATGAAAGAAGCAGGTATCGGTTACGGTTCTGTTAACCATCCTGTTGATCGTGACCCCGTTTGCGGATATACCGGTATCATTGATGACCAATGTCCCTGCTGTGAACGTATGGTAAATGACCCCGATGATCAATATCCCGTTGAACGTATCCGTCGTATCACAGGATATCTCGTAGGTACTCTTGACCGCTTTAACGATGCAAAACAAGCCGAGGTTAGAGATCGTGTTAAACACTCTTTAGGCACCGGAAAAGGCGATTTAGAAACCATCTAATAATCTAAACTTTAACGTACCCGTAGGATTCCCTGCGGGTACAATTTTCCGTTAAGAAGGCAGATAAATAATGATTGAAAATTACGCTGAATTCCGTCTTGCAGGAGTTATAAGGGAATCCATTGTAGATGGTCCGGGCTTTCGTTTTGTGGTGTTTGCCCAAGGATGTCCCCACCATTGCGAAGGATGTCATAACCCCGAAACACATAGTTTTGATGGGGGATATATCTCCAATACCGACAATATTATAGAGGCAATGAAAAAGGATTCTCTCCTTGCGGGAATAACCTTAAGCGGAGGTGAACCTTTTTGTCAGGCAGAGGCATTTTCGGTACTTGCAAGAAGGGTAAAAGAGATGGGCCTTAACGTAATGGCATATACAGGTTTTACCTTTGAACAACTGTATTCTGCCTTTGAAAAGCATCCCGAATATAAAAAACTGTTAGAACAGGTCGATATTCTGATAGACGGAAAATTTGAACTTAAAAATCGTTCTCTTGCCCTTAAATTCAGGGGTTCCACCAATCAAAGAGTAATAGATGTCCCCGCCTCTTTAGAAGCAGGAAGAGCAGTAGAAAGAGATTTTGAACAATAACAAACATCCCCCATATAATGTAGTGAGATACATTGTACGGGGGATATTTTATTATGAAATTTTTAATTGTTGGCGGCGATATGCGGAACCTTGAGGTGGCAAATACTCTATCATCCAAGGGACATAACTGCCTGATATACGGACTGGATAGGATAGATTCTTCAGATATAAATGTAAAAACAGCCGAGGTAGTATCCACGTCAATCAAGGGATGCGACGGAGTAATTTTGCCCGTACCTGTAAGTAAGGATGGAGTAAGAATAACCGCACCCTACAGTAATGATGATATTTTTTTGGCTGAAATATTTTCAACGGTGGACAAAACCACTCCCATATTCGGGGGAGTGGTGGGCAAAAATTTAAAGGATGCGGCAGCATTCAGGGGCATTAAAATCATCGATTATATGGATGATGAAAAGGTGAGAATAAGGAACGCTCAATTAACCGCAGAAGGTGCGGTGGAGATAGCCATAAACCGTACTAAGCACAGTATTTTCGGCAGTAAAATACTTGTGTGCGGATATGGCAGAATAGGTAAATTTGTGGCAAAATATCTTAAAGCATTAGGGAGCAACGTTACCGTTACATCTCGAAATGATGATACCTTAACCGAAGGAATTTTGCACGGATATAATGCTATAAAGACCGAAAAGATTGGTGCTGAAATTGATAAATATAATCTAATAATCAACACCATTCCTACCCTTATATTTGATGAAAATCTTCTTAAAAAATGCAAAAGCGAAGTTAAAATAATCGACCTTGCATCTGCCCCCGGCGGTGTGGATTTTGAGGTAGCAAAATATCTTAAAATAGATGCAATATCGGCATTGTCACTCCCCGGCAAGACCGCTCCCGAAACGGCTGCAAAAATAATTACAAACTCAATCTTAGAAAAGCTAAATAAGGAATGATGCTTTATGGAAAATGTAAATGTAGGATTCGCAATGTGCGGTTCATTTTGCACGTTTAAAAAGGTAATTCCCGAGATAAAAAAACTGGTTGAAGAGGGATATAACGTGTTTCCCGTAATGTCCCCCGCGGCATATACCACCGATACCCGATTTGGCAAAGCGGAGGATTTTATAAAGGAAAGTGAGGAACGAATTATGGCAGAAACTGAAATTTTGTTAGAATCGGGAACAAATGAGATGGAGATCATGGAGTTTATGATCTATGGGGAATCCTATGGGATTAATGTTGCTAAGGTTAAGGAAATCTTAATGTCAGAGCCAGTAAAGCCGGTTCCTCATTCACACGACTGTGTGGAAGGGATTTTTAAGCCGAGAG
>JAZQJN010000092.1:0-6742 GCA_045541655.1 Acutalibacteraceae bacterium | reverse complement strand
TCGAGGGATTTTCCGACGTTGAAGGCACTAAAATTTTCACCTTCTATCCCGAAAATGGTGTAAGTAATATGCAAAAACTTCAAATGATCACTACTAAGGGTGAAAACGTTGGAGTTTGTGCAATTAAGGGTAACTTTGATGATGCTCAAACAGGGGTTAAAAAGATTTTCACCGATAATGATATGAAGAAAAAATTAGGGGATAATAAACTTGCTTTCTCAAGTGCAAACTCCATTAACTGGGGACGTTTAGCACCTCAGATTGTTTATTACGTATATTCCTACGCCTCCCTTCTCAAAGAAGGTACTATTAAGTATGGCGACAAGGTAAACTTTGTTGTTCCCACAGGTAACTTTGGTAATATTCTTGCAGCATACTATGCCAAGAAAATGGGTGTCCCCGTAAATAAACTTATCTGTGCATCCAATAAAAACAATATACTTACCGACTTCTTAACCACAGGTGAATATAACCGTAACCGACCCTTCTTCACCACCCTTTCGCCCTCTATGGATATCCTCATTTCCAGCAACCTTGAAAGACTTCTCTTCGACTTGACCGATGGTGATGACAGAGTAAAGGGCTGGATGAAGGAACTCTCCGATAACGGTGTATATACCATTGATGAAGAAACAAAAACAAAACTTGGCGAACATTTTTGTGCGGGTTGTTGTGATGATATCGAAACAAAAGAAACCATCAAAAAGGTATTCGATAAGTTTGGATATCTTGCCGATCCTCACACCGCAGTTGCCCTTAACGTATATGAAAAATATGTAGAAAAAACAGGGGATAACACTGTTTCTGTAATAGCATCCACCGCTAACCCCTATAAATTCTGCCGTGGTGTTTTAGAAGCAGTAACCGGTGGAGATGTAACCGAAACCGATGAATTTGTAATTGCAGAAAACCTTTCCGCCACCACAAACACCGTTGTTCCCGCACAAATAAAGGAACTTAAAGCCGCTGATATCCGCTTCACCAACAGTGTAGAAAAAGAGGATATGTCTGCAACAGTCCTTAAGTTCCTTGGAATTAACTAATTGCTGTAGATTTTATTTAATATCTGCTTTTTTAAAGGTGGCACATACTGTGTCCTGACAACAACAAGCGGATTGAGGACCAACCTCAATTGCCTTTGCGGTGCAGGTGTGTCTGCCTGAATGATAAACACAGTTTTCTACCGTGCAACTGATGTTGTTTTGATGACTGCAACTTGTTTTTTCGTTCATTAAAAATCAAACCTTTCTTAAATATTAAAGGGGACAGTTTTATTGTCCCCCTTTATACTACATTTATTCAAAAAACGGAGGTGTATTTCCATTGAGCTTATATGCAATATCTGATTTGCATTTATCCATCGGTGAACCCGAAAAAACTATGGAGGTGTTCAGAGGATGGCAGGATTACACCTATCGTTTGAAAAAGAATTGGAATGCGGTTGTCGAGGAGGAAGATACCGTTGTAATTGCCGGTGATTTATCCTGGGCAATGAAACTTGATAAAACCTTTGATGATATGAATTTCCTCAACAATGAGTTAAAGGGCAACAAAATTATCCTCAAAGGTAATCACGACCTTTGGTGGGATACTTTAACCAAAATGAATAAATATCTTGAAGAACAAAATTTTGACAAAATTAAGATTTTGCATAACAATTTTTATTCATATAACGATACTGCAATATGCGGTACCCGTGGTTGGTTTTTTGAAGAAGGAGCAGGGGATAAAAAGATACTTAACCGCGAAGCAGGACGTCTTGATACATCCATTTCTTTGGCAAAAAAAGAGGGCTTTAACGATATAGTTGTGTTTCTTCATTATCCTCCTGTTTACGGAGATCAACAGTGCGATGAGATAATGGAAGTGTTAACCCGCCACGAAATAAAAAATGTGTATTACGGACACATCCATGGGTCAGGGGCTCATAATGCCTTCAGAGGGGAAAAAAACGGAGCAAAATTCACCTTGATTTCCTCTGATTTTAATGAATTTACCCCTATTTTTATAAAAAAATAAAAAAAGTTAAAAATAATGGAAAAAAATTAAAAAATTAGTAGATATTTTTTTTCGTTTGTGTTATATTATTTTATTGTATAAAAAGGTCTTAAAAGACATTTGGAGGAATTTTCAATGAGTTTAAAATCTACAGAGAAAAAAGAAACAAATCGCTATGTTTTAGAAGTCCAAATCGAAGCTGAAGAATTTGGCAAAGCATTAGCAAAAGCTGAAATCGCAGGAATGAAGAAGATTGCTATTCCCGGTTTCCGTAAGGGTAAAGCCCCCAAAAGTATGGTTTACAAAATGTATGGCGACGAAATCTTCTTCGAAGATGCACTTGCCGAAGTTTATCCCGATGCAGTAGAAGCCGCTATCAAAGAATCAGGTCTTGAACTTGCCGAACAAAAGGTAGATTATGAACTTGTTTCTATGGATAGAGAAAACGGTGTTGTTCTTAATATCACCGTTACTGTAATGCCCGAAGTTACCCTTCCCGATTACAGTGCAATCGAAGTAAAACGTCCCGTTGTTGAACTCAAAGATGAAGAAATTGAAGCAGAAATCAACGCTTTAAGAGAACGTAACGCTCGTATTATTCCCGTTGAAGACCGTGCAGCTGAGCTTGGCGATACCGCAGTTATCGATTACGAAGGTTTTGTTGACGGCGTAGCATTTGAAGGCGGTAAAGGCGAAGCACATCCCCTTGAACTTGGTTCAGGTCAATTCATTCCCGGTTTTGAAGACCAAATTGTTGGGCATAATACCGGTGATGAGTTCGATGTTAACGTAACCTTCCCCGAAGAATATCATTCCGAAGCCCTTTCCGGCAAGGCCGCAACCTTCAAGGTAAAGGTTATTGAACTTAAAGGCAAAGAACTTCCCGAAGCAGATGATGAATTTGCAAAGGATGTCAGTGAATTTGATACCATTGAAGAATTCAAAAAGAACATTGGTGAAAAGATTCTCGAAGCAAAAAACAGCCAAGCTGATTCCGATGTAGATAATCAATGGCTTACCTATCTTGCAGAGGGTATCACCGCTGAAATTCCCGAATGCCTTATTGAAGAACGCATCAACAGCGAAGTAATCGACTTCGAACAAATGCTTGCTTATCGTTGGCAAGGTATGGATCTCAAAACATATCTTTCTATCATTGGTCAAGATATGGATCAGTTCCGCGAGTCCTTCCGTGAAAAGGCAACCATGCAAACCAAGAGCTATCTCGCACTTAAAGAGATTGCAAAGGTTGAAAAACTCGAAGCATCTGCTGAAGAAATCGAAGCAAAATACGATGAACTTGCAAAAGCATACGCAGTTGACGTTGACCGCGTAAAGGCAGCATTCCCCGAAAATCAAATCGTTGACGATATCGTTAACAAAAAGGCATACGATTTGATGAAAACCAAGTTGGTAGTTACCGATGCAGTAGAAGAAAAGAAACCTGCAAAGAAACCCGCAGCCAAGAAAACAACTTCTACCGCAAAAAAGACCACTACCACTAAAAAAGCAGCATCCGAAAAAGTAGCAGAAGAAGGCGAGGCTACCGAAAAGAAACCCGCTGCTAAGAAAACTACAACTGCTAAATCCACTGCAACTAAATCTTCTACCACTGCAAAGAAGACTACCTCTACCGCAAAGAAGACCACTACCAAAAAGGCAGAGGAAGTTAAAGAAGAATCTGCAGAATAATTTTAATTAAAGGTGGTTAATACCATGAGTTTTGTCCCATATGTCGTTGAACAAACTGCAAAAGGAGAACGTTCCTACGATATCTTCTCCCGTCTTTTAGACGACCGTATCATTGTGCTTTCAGGCGAGGTTAATGATGCCTCCGCAAGTGTTGTTATTGCACAACTTTTGTTCCTTGAAGGTAAAGATGCAGAAAAAGATATTTGTCTTTATATCAATTCCCCCGGTGGTTCTGTATCGGCAGGTATGGCAATTTACGACACTATGCAATACATCAAATGTGATGTATCCACTATTTGTATGGGAATGGCAGCAAGTATGGGTGCGTTCCTTCTTGCCGCCGGAGCAAAGGGTAAACGCCTTGCACTCCCCAACAGCGAAATTATGATACATCAACCTTTGGGAGGAGCTCAAGGTCAGGCAACCGAAATCATTATTGCCGCCGACCACATTAAGCGTACTCGCAGCAATTTGAACCGAATTCTTTCCGAAAGAACCGGTCAGCCCCTTGAGATTATCGAGAGGGATACCGAAAGAGATAACTTTATGACCGCAAATCAAGCACTTGAATACGGTCTTATCGATAAGGTTATCGAACACAGATAAATCAATTTGGGCTGTTGTATTATTATGGTGATACAACAGCCCTTTTGAACCATTTTACCGAATTTAGTCGAGAAACGGAGAAAAGTTATGCCCGGTGATTCAAGAGAAAAACAAGTTCGTTGTTCATTTTGCGGACTCCCTCAAGAAAGAGTAAAGGTAATGTTTGGCAGAAGCGGTGCCTACATTTGTGATGAATGTGTCCGTCTTTGTGTTGATACAATGGATGATAACGATCCTGCTACCTCCAAAAAGTCCCGCAAAAACAAAAATACAGAGGAACCTGAAACCTTATTAAAACCCACCGAAATTAAGGAAATGCTTGACCGATACGTCATTGGTCAGGATGATGCAAAAATTGCCCTTTCGGTTGCAGTTTATAATCACTATAAAAGAATAAATTTTGAATCGACCGATGAAAATGATGTTGAACTTTCAAAGAGTAACATCCTTCTCCTTGGCCCTACAGGGGTAGGTAAAACCCTTCTTGCACAAACCCTCGCAAGAATACTAAACGTACCCTTTGCCATTACAGACGCCACAACTATGACCGAGGCAGGATACGTAGGTGAAGACGTAGAAAATATCCTTCTTCGCCTTATCCAAGCGGCTGATTATAATATTGAAGCAGCCCAAAGAGGTATTATCTATGTTGATGAAATAGATAAAATCGCCCGTAAATCAGAAAATCCCTCCATCACCCGCGATGTAAGCGGTGAGGGTGTTCAACAGGCCCTTCTTAAAATCCTTGAGGGAACAGTATCTAACGTTCCCCCTCAGGGAGGAAGAAAACACCCGCAACAGGAGTTTATTCAGATAGATACAAGCAACATTTTGTTTATTTGTGCAGGTGCCTTTGATGGCCTTGAAAACGTAATTGCCAAGCGTCGCGGAGGCGGTGCTTTAGGTTTCGATAACGAAATCAATACCAAAGAAAATTCCTCTGCCGAAAAGCAACTTCAGCACGTAACACATCATGACCTTGTAAAATTCGGACTTATCCCCGAAATTGTTGGACGTCTTCCCGTAATTGCATCCCTTCAACCCCTTGATAAAGAGGCCCTGGTAAAGGTAATGACCGAACCTAAAAACTCGGTTGTTGCACAGTACAAAACCCTCTTTAAAATGGATGGGGTAGAACTTGAATTTGAAGATGATGCCCTTATTGCCATCGCAGAAAAAACTGCCGAGCGAAACACAGGTGCCCGTGGTATTCGTTCCATTATGGAAGATATTCTTACAAAACTTATGTTTGAAACACCGGCAGATAATGAAATCGAAAAGATTATAATTACCAGAGAGTATGTAGAAAAGGGCGAGAACCCAACTATAATTAAGAAATCCTAAAACAGGAAAGGAAAATTACTGTTTTGAGTTTAGAAAATAATCTCGTAAGAATTCCTTTAGTAGCCCTTAGAGGGTTGGTTGTTTTCCCGGGAATGAAACTTCATTTTGACGTGGGTAGAGCCAAATCCATAAGTGCTATTGAGGATGCTATGAAAAACAACCGCAGAGTATTTCTTGCGGCACAAAAGAATATAATAGATGAAATGCCCGATTACGATAGAGTCTATTCGGTTGGTTGCGTTGCAATCATCAAACAGATAATTCGTATGAAGGATGAAGGAGCAAGGGTAGTTGTAGAGGGATTATACCGTGCAAAAGCGGTAAACCTCGTTGACAGTGAACCCTATCTTCTTGTAGATGTTGAACCTTATAAAGATAATAGGGCAGAAGTAACGGTATCTCCCAAAACCTATGCAATGTCAAGGGTTATTAAGGATACCTTTGGTGAATATTGTCATATCAATCATAAATTTCCCGATGATATTGCCGTATCGGTTATGACCGAAGAAAACGTGTCCCGTCTTTGCGACTTCGTTGCAGGATACGTCAACTTCTCCATAGATAAAAAGCAAAGTGTGCTTGAAGAAATATCCCTTGCTAAAAGAACCCGTTTAGTTGCTGTAATGCTTAAAAATGAACTTAACCTTTTGAAACTTGAGATGGAAATTCAACAAAAGGTGCAAAGTTCTATCGATAAAAATCAAAGAGAATACTATATCCGTGAACAACTTCACGCTCTTTCCGAAGAACTTGGAGAGGATGATAATCCTAAAGAGGAAGCACAGGTCTATCACGAAAAAATCAGTAAACTTAAAACCACCGAAGAGGTAAAAGAAAAACTTCTTAAAGAGGTTTCCCGACTTTCCAAAATGCCCAGCGGTTCCCACGAGGCAACGGTGGTAAGAAATTATCTCGATACCTGTGTTGAACTCCCATTTGGTGTTAAAACCAAGGATAAAAAGGATATAGCCAAAGCAGAAAAGATTCTTGATAAAGACCACTATGGATTAAAAAAAGTCAAGGAACGTATTATCGAACTTCTGGCTGTTAAGGCACTTTCCCCCGATTTAAGAGGTCAGATAATATGCCTTGTTGGACCTCC
>JAZQJN010000091.1:0-6611 GCA_045541655.1 Acutalibacteraceae bacterium | reverse complement strand
AGGGAGGATATACCTAATATAATAGAATTTTTAGGAACTATACGTTCCTTTGATTCATCCTTTAGAGTAACAATTGCTCCGATAGCAAAATTAACACATCCGACAAGAGCAATTACCGCCAGAATAACAGAGATTATACTGAATTTATCAAGATAAAAACCACTTTGCTTGTCTAACATAAAAAGCAATTCAAAAATTCTTACCCCGACTGCAACTGCGGAAAAAAGGATAAAACTAATAGAAAGAATAATTTTTTTCATTATAAAACGACCTTCAAAAAACAGAACTATCTTTTGTCAAGAGATACATATTCTCTACGTTTTGCCACTGCCTTATA
This sequence comes from Acutalibacteraceae bacterium, assembly GCA_045541655.1. Classification (GTDB taxonomy): domain Bacteria; phylum Bacillota; class Clostridia; order Oscillospirales; family Acutalibacteraceae; genus UMGS1484. The sequence continues at coordinate 6,274 of JAZQJN010000091.1, read as the reverse complement.
AGCAGGACGAATAATTCTACCGCCGGAAACAAACTCCTCAACGCGGTGAGCACTCCAACCGGCAGAACGAGATATAGCAAAAATAGGGGTAAAGAGGTCATCGGGGATGCCGAGGGCACGATAAACAAGACCGGAATAAAGGTCAACGTTGGAGCAAAGTGGTTTGAAATTACCTTTGATTTCGGCAAATACTTCGGGAGTAAGACGTTCTACTGCCTCAAGGATTTTGAAGTCGGTTTCAAAACCTTTAGCAAAGGCCACGTTCCTTGCACGGTCGTGAAGAATACGGGAACGGGGGTCAGAGAGGGTATAAATAGCGTGTCCCATACCATAAACAAGACCTGAACCGTCGCCTGCTTCCTTACGAATAATTTTAGCAAGGAAGTCCTTAATCTCACCGTCGTCATTAGGATTAGAAACTCCTGCTTTGATATGCGAAAGCATATCGGTAACCTTAATGTTAGCACCGCCGTGGCGAGGGCCTTTAAGGGAACCGATGGCACCCGCAATAGCAGAATATGTGTCGGTGCCCGAACTTGAAAGGACACGGGTGGTAAAGGTAGAATTGTTACCGCCGCCATGTTCTGCGTGGAGAATAAGACAAGTATCAAGAAGTTTTGATTCTTCATCGGTATAGGACTGGTCGGGGCGGAGACAAGATAAAATAAATTCCGCGGTACTTAATTTTTTGTCCACAGGATGCAAGAACATAGTTTGGTTTTCATAATGACGACGCTTAACCTGATATGCATAAACCATAATGGTTGGGAGACGGGCAATAAGTTCGATTGACTGTCTTAAAATATTAGGGATAGATGTATCATCGGGATTATCATCATAGGAATAAAGAGCCAAAACCGAACGGGCAAGTTTATTCATAATATTTGGGGAGGGTGCCTTAATAATCATATCCTCGGCAAAATCCTCTGGAAGTTCACGACATTCAGAAATAAGTTCTCTGAATCCCTGTAACTTTTCCGCACTGGGAAGTTCTCCGAAAAGGAGTAACCAAACAACCTCTTCAAAGCCGAAACGGTTATCCTTAATACATCCGTCAATAATATCTCTTACATTGATACCACGATAAATAAGTTCACCTTCATCGGGAATTCTCTCACCGTCGCTGATAAGATATCCGTGAACGTTACAAATACGGGTAAGACCTGTCACAACACCCGAACCATCGGCGTTGCGAAGACCTCTTTTAACATCGTGCTTTACAAAATCTGCAGCATCGATTTGATTATTCTTTTTATACTCTTCACATAAACTTTCGAGTGAAGGCATAGAAAGATCAGAGTTTTTTATCAATTCAATTACATCCTTTGTGATAGTTTAAATGCTCAAAAATCCAAACGGCAAAACTAATAAATAAAGAGATTACATATTGCCTGTTGTTTCGGTAATAGAAAAGGATTTTTTAATTATTTCTCTCAAATCCTCGAGAGATATAGAGGGATTATAGTGCATAATCTGCACACCGATATTTCCCAAAGCGGTTGCCTCAACAGGACCTGCCAAAACCTTTTTCTTTGAATAGGCAGCGGTAAGTTCATTGAGATACGTGTCTCTGCTGCCACCGCCAACAATGGATATAGCGGATACGGTTTTACCTGTTACACGTTCTATTTCTTCTACTGCTACGGTGTAGGATTTAGCAAGAGAATGATAGGTGCTGTTAATCACCTCACCAAGGGACATATCGGGTTTACCAAAGTATTCCTTAATGGCTTCCACCATAGATTCGGGAGCGTTAAGTGAGGGGTGATTTACATCGAAATAATTATAAACTTTTGTTTCCTTTGCCAAATTCATCATTTCATCGTAGGTCAAAGATTTATTTATATTACGGCGGATATTTTGCATCAGCCACATTCCCATATAGTTTTTAAGGAAGCGGTATCTGTACTCAATTCCACCCTCGTTTGTAAAGTTGAATTCTTTTGCAGCATCAGAAACGATGGGTTCAGTTATTTCCATTCCAACCAAACTCCAGGTACCGGAGGAAACAAACAATCCATCCTTTTGAAGAGGACAGGCAACTACTGCCGAGGCGGTATCGTGACTTGCACAAAGAATAACTTTTGAATTAAATCCAACCTCCTCTTGCATCTCTTTAGAAAGTTCGCCCACAACTTCGCCGGGAAGATATATGGTATCAAAAAGATGGCGGGGAAGACCTAACTTATCAATTAATTCAAAATCCCAGTCTTTTTTTCTAACGTCAACAAGGGCTGTGGTAGAGGCGTTGGTATATTCTTGTTTTGCAACCCCTGTGAGTTTGTACGAAAGATAAGAGGGAAGCAAAAGGAATTTATCTGCATTATCAAGTTTACCTGTCATCTTGTCATGATAAAGTTGATAAATGGTGTTAAACTCTTGTTTTTGAAGTCCGGTACGGTTATACAATTCATCAAAAGGAACAACCTTTTCCACTTCAGGAATGGAGTCTTTGGTGCGGCTGTTACGATAAGCGTAAAAGGGTAAAATTTCCTTGCCGTTTTTGTCAATAAGTACGTAGTCAACAGCCCAGGTGTCAATGGCGATAGAATCGGGAACAATACCCTCTTCACCGCATTTTTTAATACCCTCTTTAACCATATTTACAAGGTGCTCAATATCCCAGATAAGACCAACTTCGCTTTGAGTTACGTTATTATCAAAACGAAAGATTTCTTTTAATTTGAGAATTCCGTTATCCATCCAACCTAAAATGTGGCGGCCGCTGGATGCACCAATATCAATAGCGAGATGATATACCATAAAACAACACTCCTTACAAATTGTGTATCTATTATAATACTATAAATACCCAAAAAATGCAATACATAATATTGTAAAAAATAAGTTACATTTACCCTTTTATATACAATATTTTAATTGCATTATTTTGCTGTGTATGGTATAATATATCAGTTATATGTGAAAGTATATTTATTCGGAGGAAAATTTATGTTTGAAAAGTTAGTAGATGTTGAGAAAAGATACGATGAATTATCCGATCAACTTCAAGATCCCGATGTGGTAACAAATCAAGAAAACTATCGCAACATCATGAAGGAATATAAACAACTCACCCCGTTAATCGAAAAATTCCGTGAATATAAAGCGGCACAAAATGCCGAAAAAGAGGCACTTGAAATTCTTGCTGATTCCACCGCCGATAAGGAATTTAAAGAACTTGCTGATGAGGAACTTGCCCAGGCAAAGGAAGATATCGAAAGAATATCTGAAGAACTCAAAATCCTACTTATCCCCGTTGACCCTAACGATGAAAGAAACGTTATTGTTGAAATCCGTGGCGGGGCAGGTGGTGATGAGGCAGCACTCTTTGCCAATTCACTTTACAGAATGTACTCAATGTATGCTGAATCCCGTCGTTGGAAGACTGAACTTATCAATGCTAACGAAACCGAACTGGGCGGATTTAAGGAAGTCAGCTTTATGATAGAGGGTGAGGGTGCATATTCCCGCCTTAAATTTGAAAGCGGTGTTCATCGCGTTCAAAGGGTACCCGAAACCGAAACCCAGGGTAGAATTCACACCTCCACCGTTACCGTAGCGGTGCTTCCCGAAGCGGAGGATGTTGAAATAGAGATCAACCCCGCCGACCTTCAAATAGATACATTCCGTTCCAGCGGTGCAGGTGGACAGCATATCAATAAAACCGAATCTGCTATCCGTATCACCCACCTTCCCACAGGTGTTGTGGTAGAATGTCAGGATGAGCGTAGCCAACACAAAAACAGAGAAAAGGCAATGAAGGTTCTCCGTTCCCGCCTTTACGAAGCAAAACAGGCAGAACAAACCGAAAAAATTGCAGGTGAACGTCGTTTACAGGTAGGTACAGGTGACCGTTCCGAACGTATCAGAACCTACAACTATCCCCAAGGTCGTGTAAGTGACCATCGTATAGGACTTACCCTTTATAAAATTGAGCAAATTCTCAACGGCGATTTAGATGAAATTATCGATGCCCTTATCACCGCCGACAGAGCAGAAAAATTAAAGGGCAGCGAAGAACAATAATATCCCCGCAATATCTTTACAATGGAGGTGCAAGGAATGGAAGAATTTGATTTTGAAGGTAGAATAGTTTCCCCCGAATACGTGGGATATGAAGATGATGCCGAAAATTCACTTCGTCCCAAAACCCTTGACCAATATGTAGGACAAGAAAAGGTTAAAGAAAATCTTTCAATATATATGGAAGCGGCAAAGGGCAGACACGAATCCTTAGACCATTGTTTGCTCTATGGCCCTCCGGGGCTGGGAAAAACCACCCTTGCCAATATTATAGCCAATGAAATGGGTGTAAATATCCGTGTTACCTCAGGCCCCGCCATTGAAAAGCAGGGAGATTTGGTGGCACTGCTTACCAATCTTGAAGAGGGTGACGTGCTTTTCATTGATGAAATCCATCGCCTTTCCCGAAGTGTTGAGGAGATACTTTATCCCGCTATGGAGGACTTTTCGGTGGATATCATCATCGGTAAAGGCCCCTCCGCCCGTTCCATTCGACTTGACCTTCGCCCCTTTACTTTGGTGGGGGCAACCACAAGAACGGGGCAACTCACTGCACCCCTGCGAGATAGATTTGGAGTCCTTTTACGGCTTGAACTTTATACCCCCGACCAACTTGCCGATATCGTAACCCGCTCGGCAAATATATTGGGTGTAGAGATAGATAGAAAGGGTGCTTTAGAAATTGCATCCCGTTCAAGGGGTACACCTCGAATTGCCAACCGCCTCTTAAAAAGGGTACGTGATGTGGCGGAGGTTTGTTATGACGGAAACATCACCGCAGAGGTTGCCTCCGAAGCACTTGAACGTTTTGAGGTTGACCGTTTGGGACTTGATAACTTTGACCGACTTCTTTTAAAAAGTATTATAGAAAACTATGACGGAGGTCCCGTAGGGCTTGATACCCTGGCTGCAACAGTAGGAGAGGAAGCCATCACCATTGAAGATGTGTATGAACCCTATCTTATGCAAATTGGATTTATATCCCGCACAGCAAGAGGCAGATGTGCTACATCTGCTGCGTACGAGTATATGAATAAAGTAAAAGGAGATAAGTAATATGGCAGATAAAAAGAGACTGTTTGGCACCGATGGTGTCAGAGGAATTGCAAATAAAGAACTTACCATTGATATGGCAACCAAAATCGGTATGGCAGCCGCAAAGGTGCTTTGTGCCGATGCCAAGGGTGAGAAAATCTGTGTTCTTATCGGTATGGATACAAGAATATCTTCCAAAATGCTTGAAGCAGCACTTACCGCTGGTCTTTGTTCCGTAGGTGCCGATGTTATTCAAATCGGCGTTGTACCTACCCCCGCAGTTGCTTATCTTGTGGGTGTATATGGTGCCGATGCAGGTGTTATGATATCCGCATCCCACAACAGTTGCGAATATAACGGCATTAAACTTTTCAACTCAAAAGGTTTTAAATTGTCCGATGAGATTGAAGATAAAATTGAAGCCGAAATTGAAGCAGGCTTTGATAATATGGAACTCCCCGAAGGCGGTGACGTTGGTAGAGTAACCGTTGACCTTACTGCAGTAGATAAATATATCGACCATATTATTTCATCGGTAGATGTTGACTGCAAAGGACTCAAAGTAGCCCTTGACTGTGCCAACGGTTCATCTTCGGTAACTGCAAAAAGAATTTTTGAAGCATTGGGTGCCGAAATACATATTATCAACGCCAATCCCGATGGTGTAAATATCAACGAACAATGCGGTTCAACCTATATGGATGGACTCATTGAATATGTTAAAGCCAATAAAATGGATATCGGTCTTGCCTTTGACGGTGATGCCGACCGTTGTCTCGCTGTTGATGGTGAGGGTAATATGGTGGACGGAGACCAACTTATCGCTATTGCGGCACTCGATATGAAGGAAAGAGGACTTCTCAAAAAGGATACCGCAGTTGTGACCGTTATGTCCAATATGGGCTTTTGGAAGTTCGCCGAAGATAACAATATAAGCACTGAAAAAACAGGCGTTGGTGATCGTTACGTTCTTGAATGTATGCTGGAAAAGGGATACAGCATCGGTGGTGAACAATCGGGACATATTATTTTCCTTGATTTTGCATCCACAGGTGACGGTCAACTTACAGGCGTTCAAATGCTTGGTATTATGTGTCGCAAGGAAAAATCCCTTAAGGAACTTTCCAAGGTTATGACTATATATCCCCAAGTGCTTAAGAATATAATGGTTTCCCCCGCATCTAAGGATAAATTTTCCACTTGTAAACCCGTT
>JAZQJN010000090.1:0-1974 GCA_045541655.1 Acutalibacteraceae bacterium | reverse complement strand
AAGGATAATATCCTCATCGGTTGAATGGTTTTTAATACAGTCCATAATATTCTCTGTATCCAAAATAGAAGCACCTTTGCCGTTAAAGGATTTAATAACCCCTGCCTTGGGTTGTGCAGGAACGGCAACAAAACTCCATTCAAAAGCATCCAGGGGATTATCTAAAATATTGTGGCAAAGATACTTAACACCGTTCTTGCGATAAAATCTGCCTTTCTTGTGTTCACAATGACCGCTACGACGGTCGGTAGCACAAATGGAACAGTAGGAAGCACCCATAGAACAACCTACACTTACCTCCTTGGTAATACCCGCATCAAGTCCCAAAATAAAATCTTTGGTACTATCGCATTTGATAGTATATACTCTCGCTTTAAGTCGGCAGTAGGGTTCACCCCTCTTGGTTATAGCACCCTCCACTTTTTCTGCTTCACATTCAAATATGCGGGCAATTTGGTCATGGGCTTTGCCTGAGTGGTCAAAGATACCTGTTTTGCCCACAAACATAGGTGCCATTTTTTCAAGAGCGTTTGTAGAAAAACGCTCAAAATCTCTGTCTATCTCGTTGTCGCAAAGCACTACCGAAAAAACATAAAGTTCTTCGGGATTCAGAGGGCGTCTTGCAAATTTGTTTATTTTTTCAAGTTCTTCGGCGGTGGGGGTGCCACCGCTTTCGATAATATATCCTTCTTTCATATAGCCATATCCTCCATATTTTTTCTTGTTTCATTTTCAATTTCCAATGCAATCTTTTTGGCTTGCATTTTGATCAGTTCGGCACGGGCAAGTTCCACCTCATCCTGAAGGCAAATGTTATCCCAAACGATTTCAAAGTTATTTGGATATCCCTTAAGGGCGAGATAGGTTTCGCACACCCTCTTAATAACAGGGGTGAGAATTCTGCGATAGTTCCAAAGTTCAGAAGTAAGCATATCGGCCTGTTGAGAGGACATCCTTTCGGTGGTTGACCAAGAAAGTCCAAGCATAAAGGGTGGAATGCCTGTTCGAGCAACAATTTGTTCAAGCATTTGTCTTACGGGGATATTACAATCGGGTATAACGTTATCTGCACCGATTGCCTTAATAGATACATCGCCAATAGCCACAAAGTCGGATACTCTACCATCGGCGTTATCCCTCATGGCACGAGCCCATTCGTTGGCGATTTGGGTGGCTCTTTCTTTTGCGTATGCCTTTTCTCCCGCATCGGATGAGGGTTTATAGGTTACAGCAAAACGCACGTTGCCGATACGTTCAAAGTTTACGCCGATAGTGTTGAATATCTTAAGAAGGACATCACTGACAAAGGGGAGTCCCGAAAGCAAAGAACGACCGCAAATCTCACCTGCTTTTGGGTTTAGGGTACTCATCACAATAAGATTTGGATATTTGACCGGAGTGATATTGCCACCATTTCGAATACAAATTTTAGGACTGTGGCGCAAAGGGTCTTTTTCAATCTCTAAAATATTCAAAGGGGCATTATAAAGGGCGGCAATATCCCTGCCCGATACCGAGGGTAGAATTTCTCCCACTGAGGTACCATACATAAGAAGGGATTCAAGGTGTTGAGATACGAAACAATTTATTCCGGTCATAGAATTGCCAACGGGCACAGTCTCAAGGAATTCGTTTATATCATTTTGCACCTTTTGATTAGGGCAATTTATTTTAAAACCGCCAACCAAAGCAATGGTTTTGGAGATGGCGGCATCAATCACGGGAATTGCCTCACGCATAGCATCATAGAGGGCGTATTCCGGTTTTAATAGGGGAGTATATCTTGAAATGGCACAAAAGGGATGATTGTTTTCCCGTACCGTTTGAAGCACAGCCGAGGGGCTTTGTTGTTTCTTTCTAAATATATTTTCTATCTTCAAAGCATTATCTCCTAACAGCCACAGCGTAATAATCGTCATCTTGTTTATCCACTACGGTAGATACAAAATATCGAATATCATCCATAGCGTGGTC
>JAZQJN010000089.1:0-2601 GCA_045541655.1 Acutalibacteraceae bacterium | reverse complement strand
TACGATGCGGTTGTATCTGCAGGGGAGGATGCCTACACCCGTCTTATTGCTCCCTCGATTGAGAGAGAAATCCGATCAATGCTTACCGAAAAGGCGTGTGAAGGTGCAATTAAAAATTTCGGTACAAATCTTCACCAACTTCTTATGCAGGCACCTATCAGAGGCAGAGTGGTAATGGGTCTCGACCCGGGATATCGTACCGGTTGTAAGGTTGCTGTTGTAGATGATATCGGCAGAGTGCTTGATACAGGAGTTATATATATAACCCATAGTGCGGGACAAAAATTAGAAGCCGAACGTTTACTGAAAGATTTAATAAAGAAACATAAGGTGGATATTATCTCTATCGGTAATGGTACCGCAAGTAAAGAAACCGAAATGTTTGTGAGCGAACTTATCAAAGAGGTAGATAGGGATGTTTCCTATGCCGTAGTAAACGAAGCAGGAGCTTCGGTGTATTCCGCAAGTAAATTAGCGGCTCAGGAATTCCCTCAGTTCGATTTAACACTCCGTAGTGCCGTAAGTATAGCCCGTCGTCTTCAAGACCCCTTGGCGGAACTTGTAAAGATAGATCCAAAATCTATCGGTGTAGGTCAGTATCAACACGATATGCCCCAAAAACAACTTGAAAACGAACTTGATTACGTGGTAGAAAACTGTGTAAACAGCGTTGGAGTTGACCTTAACACCTCCTCCGTATCTCTACTTAAAAGGGTATCGGGAATAAACAGCACCTTAGCACAGAATATTGTTGATTACAGAGAAGAAAACGGCTCTTTCGACAGTCGTGCCACCCTTAAAAAGGTGCCGAAATTAGGACCTAAAGCATTTGAACAATGTGCAGGATTTTTACGCATACCCGACGGTAAAAATGCTCTGGATAACACCGCAGTTCACCCCGAAAGTTATGCCGCCGCATCGGGACTTATTAAACTTCTTGGCTTTGATGTGAAGAAATTAGGGGAGATAGGTTCCTCCATTGAAGAAAAGGCAGAAAACTATGGCAAAGAAAATCTTGCAAAGGAACTTGCCATAGGACTTCCCACCCTTGAGGATATTATAAAGGAACTTTCAAAGCCCGGCAGAGATCCCCGTGATGAACTCGAAGCCCCAACACTTCGCACCGACGTTCTCGATATGAACGATCTGAAGGTGGGAATGGAACTTGTAGGCACTGTTCGTAACGTAATCGACTTTGGTGCCTTTGTGGATATCGGTGTCCATCAGGATGGACTCGTTCACATCACCCAGATATGCAACCGATACATTAAACATCCCTCAGAAGTACTAAAGGTAGGAGATAGGGTAACGGTTTATGTCCTTGCAGTAGATACCAAACGTAACAGAATATCCCTCACAATGAAAAAGGAAAATATAAATAAGTAAACAAAAAACTCCTAACGAATAAACATCGTTAGGAGTTTTTATATAACTGCCTCCCTTGCCTAAAGGGTGGATTATATAAATCACCAAATAAATGGTATCAACCTGTATTTCACCCTTTGTTTGTATTCTTTATATCCTAAAAGTTCTTTTTCAAGTAATTCTTCTTCTCCTTTAATTCTCCTTGCAATTATAAACGGATAAACTAAAAATATCACAAAAGAGTATATAGAGCCAAGAATCAAGGGCATAGATAAAAACAGAATCAGAGTAGCACTATACATAGGATGTCTCATAATTCCGTAAAGGCCCGTATCAACCACCGACTGATTTTCCTGTACCTTAATGGTGCGACTGAGATAGGTGTTCTCCCGTAATACCTCGGCGAATATAATATATCCAAAAATGAATATCACCGATGCAATAATCACAACCACTTTGGGTAGAGTATAGAGGTTAAAACGATAGGTAAGCCCCGCCACAATGAAACCTACAATAAACATAACACCGCTCAAAGCCACCACAATACCTTGATCCTTTTGCTTTTCTTTGGCATCAAGACGGCTTTTGAGCAGGGCAGGATTTTTTATCATCATAACAATCCCGGCCAAAAACATAGGGATAAACAAAACCCCCATAAGTATCCATCCGTAGATGTAGGAAAATGAGCCGGCGGGCAGAAAGATAAGTACCCCCACAAGTACAACACCCAAGAAGAATTTTGTTATAGCATTAAAGAATAATTTAAATGTCATAATATATCACCAAAAATTTAATGTATATATCATAGCATAAATAATGTGATAAATCAATTATATCAACAATTATTAATAGCAATAAAAAATCACCCTAACAGGGTGATTTTATGTAAATATATAATTGTGAAGAATTACTTCAAAAACGAAGATGGTTTTTCTAAAGTGAATTCAATGTTTTCTCCAGATGTCATTGCCCAAGATAATGGATTAAGCTCTAAGAAACTTTCAAAATATGTATTCGTTAATTTCCAACCGCGTGACTTGAAATCGCTTTTATTGAACTGAAAGAATCTAAGTTGTTTCCAACACAACCAACTATCTTCTATAAAATTCCAACCAGTAGAATTTGCAATCATATTAGCAAATGTTTTAATTCTTTCAACTGCATCTTCATTAATTTCTACTAAATCATTTTCTGCTTTTTCAATATTGTAAGGGGTACCATCTTTCGAAGAAATTT
>JAZQJN010000088.1:0-6088 GCA_045541655.1 Acutalibacteraceae bacterium | reverse complement strand
TAATACAGGTGAAATTTTAGCAGCTGTTACCTATCCTTCCTACGATATGGAAACCTATAATGAAAATTATGATTCGTTACTAAACAACTCCCGACTTCCCCTGTTTAACCGTGCCTTTGACGGTGTTTATTCCCCCGGTTCAACCTTCAAACCCGCCACCGCCGCTATTGGTCTAGAACTCAAGAAAATCACCTCTGACGAAGCCATTTGTTGTCAGGGTACTTATACATATTTTAAGGATTATCAACCAAGTTGTATGCACGTCCACGGATACTTAGCAAACACTAAAGCCCTTGAGGTTTCCTGTAACTACTATTTTTATGAACTTGGTCGCCGAATCGGTATTGATAGACTTAATGAATATTGCAAAAAATTCGGTCTTGGCGTTATAACAGGGGTTGAATTAGGTGAGGCAAAGGGCACCTTGGCAGGTCCTGAATATCGTAAACAAATAGGTTCCTACTGGACCGACGGTGATACCATTCAGGCCGCTATCGGTCAGTCAGATAACGGCTTTACTCCCCTGCAACTGGCAACCTATACCTCCACTATAGCCAATGGGGGAACAAGATACAAATCTCACCTTATTAAAGAAATCCGTAACTATGACCTTACCGAAGTTATAGAAAAGGTTGAACCTACCGTTGTAGAAAACACAGGTATATCTGCAGAGGTTTTTGACGTGGTTAAAAAGGGTATGCTTTCGGTTACCAGTGAAGGTACTGCATCTATCGTTTTCAACAATTATCCCATTCAGGTTGGCGGTAAAACAGGTACCGCTACCACATTCTATAACGGAATTGAATACAATAATGGTGTGTTTATCGCCTTTGCACCCTATGATAAACCTGAAATTGCAGTAGCAATTGTAGGTGAAAAGGCGGGATACGGCTCTGGTTGTGCCAGCCCCGCTTACGATATTTTTGACGCCTATTTCTTTTACAAAGGAGAAATCTACAACCCTCAAAATTCAGGTGTTCTTATAGAATAATAAAGAAGGTATGTTTTATGAAAAAGTCTTTTCCTCTTATTGCAATTTTAACAGTTGTTCTCTCTCTCTTTTTTTGTTCCTGTGAGAACGCTGTAAACGGAGTTAGATATTTTTATGAGGAAGAGGGTTTGGAAATTTATTTTCCCGAAGAAATGAAGGTCTTTGACCTAAACAATATAACTGTATCCGACACCGACATTGAAAAATTCGGTTACACTTATTCCGAACTTGAAGAACTTGGCAACCCCGAAGAAAGCGGTATTATATATCTTGCAAAAAGCCAAGATATGAAAAGAGAGTGCACTGTAGCGATTAACGGCACCGATGAGACCATAGATATATGGGATTTCACCAATGTTAAATCTTCCGCCGTCACCTCCTTTGCCGAAAACGAGGCAAATCTTCTCACCACCGACTTTTACACCATAAAAAATGAAAGTGAATATCATCAAGACAATTTGTATTTTATCCGTTTTGATATGGCGTCTTCCGGCAGTAACAAGGTGGACACCATCTATCTTTTCACCGTGAAAAACGGAGTAAAATATTCCTGTGTTTATTTCTCAAAGGATCTCGGAAAAGACGAAATCAGACAAGCGGAGGATATTTTCAAATCTATTCGTATCACTAAAAACGAAAGCAAATACACCTCTAAAGAAGTACACCGTCTTATCCCTGTGGTTTTAATTGTTGCTACCGCATTGATTATTACTATTATCTTTATCGGCGTAACATCTGTACGAAAACAACACCGCAAAGAAAAGGAAAACGCACCCTATCAAAAACAATTCGAAAGCATTTTGGATGAACCAAAATCCAAATCAAAAAACGACAAGACTATTAAATAGAGGATAATTTATGAAACGATTACTATCTTTCATTTTAATATTTGTATTGCTATCTACGACATTTATCCTTCCCTGTATGGCGGCAAAAACCGTTACTTCCACCGACATTGGTGCCACTATCCCCGAAGGGTTTGATGTTTATACTAAAGATAATCTTCCCTCTACTCCCACCGAATTAGAGGAACTTGGTTTAACCATTGGTGAGATTAAGGAGGATTTTAATTCCTTAGGATATGTTTTTCTTGCCCATTCCACCGCACTCAAATGTACTATTACCCTTTCGGAACAAAGGACAAAGGTATCTAACACTATTAAAAATCTATATTCTCTTAAAAACCAAAATGAGATAGATAACGCGGGCAAACTCCTTTTAGGGGAAGTATATACTACCGCCCACCGGATTAAGCAGGTGGAAAAGAATTATGCCCTCTTTTTCAGGGTAGAAATATATGGGAAAGATAGTTCAACCATTATGTATGTATCGGTTATTGATTCGGTAACATATACCCTTTGTCTTAACACTTCAGAGGGTGTTCCGTCAGAAAATATTATCTCGGCTTTCGAGGGAATATTTGGTGGACTTTCCTATAAAGTTTCTGAATTCGATTTGAGAGAAAACGTTACCAACACTTTAGGCAAAAAAATAACATACACCGTTATTATCATAGTTTGTCTTGTGGTGGCTATGCTCCTCATTTTATCTATCATAGGAGATATTGGTAAACTAAAGCTCAACAATAAACGAAGCGATAATGTTAAAAAATATAAAAAACCTTTAAGATAAAATATAACAAAAACAGGGTATCGCCTTTTGGACGATACCCCTTGATTTTAAATTATTGACAGCAGTATTTTTGCTTTGTTTGTTGAATCTTTTGTTGTTCTACCTGCTCGGTAGTGTACCATCCCTTTTGTACCATCTTGTCGTAGATATCCTTTTGCATACAGAGCATATCATCAAGAGTGGAGTCAAAGGCGTTGTTTACGTTGGTGGTGGAGGATTCAATTCGTCCGTGCATCATTAAATCACAGGCACCTTTTACGTTATTGAGAATTGTGGTCATTATAGTTTTATCATCCATTTTTACATCCCCCTTAACCTAAAAGCGATAAAAATCTTGCGTAACATTGTCCGTTTTTCATGGCAAGTCCCGAAACAAAGGTTTTAAGTTCGGGGTCTTTAATTTCCGATGAGAAACTATCAAAGGCAGTTTGTAGTGCTTTGGCGTGTCCTAAAGCATCATCGATATACAACAATTCTTTTTGGGTCATATTGGTATCTCCTTAATTTTATTGAGGGTAAAATCTTACCCGAATATAGTTTTTGCAAAAATTTATATTTTTATTCAAATAAATAATTTTAATAAAGGTGAAAAAATGTATTTAGATATGGATTTGCTCACTCGTCTTTGCGACGATATGGGGCTCACTCTTACCGTAAAACAAAAAAATGATTTTGAAATTTTTGCCGGTATGGTGGTAGAAAAAAATAAGGTTATGAATCTTACCGCAGTTACCTCTCCCGAGGGTATGGCGGTTAAACACTTTGCCGACTCTATATCCCTTCTTTGTTGCGGAGAATGGAAGGCGGGGGCATCTTTTCTCGACGTAGGTACCGGTGCAGGATTCCCCTCTATTCCCCTTCTTATTATGAGAAGGGATATTAAGGGTGTGCTTCTTGATGCCCAACAAAAGCGACTTAATTTCCTTAACGACGTTATAAAGGAACTCAATCTAAATGCAGTTACCCTCCACGCCCGTGCCGAGGATGCCGCTAAAGATAAGAAGTACCGAGAAAATTTCGATATAGTTACCGCCCGTGCGGTAGCAGCGATGCCTCCCTTAACAGAATACTGTCTGCCCTTTGTTAAGGTAGGGGGAAAATTCCTTGCTATGAAGGGTCCCGCCGCCACCGATGAAGCAAATGATGCTAAAAATGCCATTAAAACTCTCGGCGGTAAGGTGGATACAATAAAAGAATTCAAGTTGGGTGAAGAAACGAGGAATATTATTGTGGTATCTAAAACCGGTAAAACTCCGCCACAATATCCCCGTTTACAAGCCAAAATATCCAAATCCCCCCTTTAATCAGGGTATAAATTCCTCGTTTACAAAAAAATCACAAAATAATCCTTGACAATTATGGATGTTTTCATATATAATATAATCTGCATAATGTATCTTTTATGCTACTTAATTATTCAAATACCCCTGCTCACACGCGGAGGGAGGGACATAAAATGAGCCAAGTAAAGTTAAAAGAAAACGAATCCTTAGAGAATGCTCTTCGTCGTTTTAAAAGACAAACCGCAAGAGACGGTGTTATCCAAGAGGTTCGTAAAAGAGAACATTACGAAAAACCTTCGGTAAAAAGAAAGAAAAAGTCCGAAGCTGCTCGTAAACGTAAGTTTAAGTAATATTTGTTAAAATATTGCCTTGGTAGGTTGTGTCTAAACAACCTACCTTGTTTTTTTTGTTACTAAATTGTAATTGACTATATATACATTATATATTATAATAATTATGTGGTTATATTCCATAATATCTGCTATTGATCGGAGGTTCTTTATGAAAAAGGTTAGATTAACTTTATGGGCTTTGGTTTTTCTTGCTCTTAGTGTAATTTTGGGAGCAAAGGCACTAAACCTCGCCACATTTCCCCTGCTTTTTGATGGTTGGTGGACTTTATTTATCATAGTTCCCTGCTTTATCGACCTGTTCAAAACAGGCAGAAAAGCATTCAATATTGTAGGTATCGTTGTAGGTGTGGTTATTCTTTTGTGTTGTCAGGACGTTCTGACCTACAAAATGGTACTTAACCTTATTCCTGCCGTTTTATTCTTTATCATTGGTGCATCCATTCTTATCAGAGACGTTATTGGAACAAAAACCGACCGTATTATACGCAATCTCAACAAAGAAAAACCCTTTACAAAATACGATGCCACCTTTTCTTCCCAAACAGTAGATTTTGATGGCAAAGAGTTTCAGGGTGTATCCCTTTCTGCCACCTTTGGCGATATTAAATGCAGTCTTCAAAACGCCTTTATAAATGGTGACACGGTTGTAAATGCCCGTAGTACCTTTGGCGGAGTAACCGTAATTCTTCCTGCAGGCGTTAACGTAAGGGTAAAATCCTCCACCATTTTCGGAAGTGCCTTAAACAAACGCGGTGCTAAAGATATTACCGGTGCACCTACCGTATATATTAAATCCAACTGCATTTTTGGTACGGTTACCGTTATGTAGTCTCTCCCCTTTTTCTAGTATTTTATAGGACAGGAAGTTGTGTAAATGAGTTCACCTCACTCCGGACATCGTGCAAGAATGAAGGCACGATACAGAGCAACCGGTATGAACGGATTTAGTGAGCACGAAAAGTTGGAAATGATATTATTCTATACCCATTCAAGAGGAGACGTTAATCCTCTTGCACACAAACTTATGGAAAAATATCACACTCTTGCCGCTATTTTCGATGCTCCCTTTGAAGAACTTAAAAAAATTGAAGGTGTTGGTGAGCACACCGCCACTTTCCTTAAACTTATTCCCGATATCTGCCGAGAATATATGATAGAAATTGAAAGCGGTAATCAAACCAAACTTATTACCACAACCGACATTTGCAATTTTATGAAATATCGGTTTATTGGTATTAAGGAAGAGGTGCTTTACGCCGTTTATATGGATAATACCTGTAAAGTATTAAGATGCGAACAAATAAGTCAAGGAAATGTATCATCCCTTACCATAAACGTTCGCAAGTTGACCGAAATTGCCCTTTCTTGCAACGCTACCACGGTGGCTATTGCCCACAATCATCCCGGCGGTGCTTTGCATCCCTCCTCGGAGGATTTAGAGGCAACCATTCATTTGGTAGAAACTTTCAGGAATTTAGGTATTCAACTTTCCGACCACGTTATAATCAGCGGAAGCAACTACCTCTCCCTTCGCCAGTCGGAGCAGTACTGTTACGTATTTGACGGCGAAAAAAGATTTATGTTTTAATATTTAACTAAACTTAAATCCCTCATCCGTTTGGATGAGGGATTTGTTGTTTTAATTTATCTGTTGTTCTTCAACGGTTTCAGCAATAGGAGTTTCTACCTTAACGGTTTTTTTGTCTATAATACATTTTTTAATGTAGATAATCCTTAAAACAACGCTTGCTATAAACACGGGGATTGACACAAAAAATAATATCGTTGTTATTAAATATACCACTCGCCAAATAGGATTTGTGAAACCT
>JAZQJN010000087.1:0-5109 GCA_045541655.1 Acutalibacteraceae bacterium | reverse complement strand
GAGAACTCCCTCAAAGAATCATTACAGCCGTAAACGATTTTGATTTTATCCTCTTTAAGAGCACTTGCCACCTTGCGAATACCGTCGGTAACGTTGTTATTGGCAGGTATAACAGTGAATCTCCCGTGTCGGCGGATACAGGTCATAAATGAGGCGGCAGATGGATCGCAAATAACGGCGGTAATGTTGAGAGAATCGGCAAGACCCTCTAATGCGGCATAATATTCCTCATCGGTTTTTTGTTCGCCTGAACGCCGAGAGGAATAGTAATATTCCCTTAGTCGATACCACACACCATTGTGTCTGCCCCAAAGACCAAAAGAGGAGGGATTAACCGTTCCGTAGTCGCAGGAAATATAATATTTGTCGCAATATTCAGGGGGAGGGCATATATGCCTGTCCCGACTGAATTGTGGATACACAAGGCCCTCTGCCGCTACCCATTTACCCAAAACGAACCTTTCATAAAAGGTGCCTGAGTAAAGGGAACGGTATCGGTCCACAATGTCGGGGGAGAGGGAAGGATTATCCTCCATAGTAAAATGAAGATAAAGGGCGTTTTTCTCATCCACCCTCTTTATCCATTCGTTATAAAACCAATGATGAGGATTGCCCGGATTACAGTTGAACCAAAATTTCGAACCTTTAACCGAACATCGGGCAAGACATTGCTCCACAAAGGAGCGAGGCATAAGGGCGACTTCATCCAGCATAGCACCGCTTAGTGTCATACCCTGAATGAGGGCGGCGGAGGATTCATCCTTACCGCCAAAAAAATAAAAACGGTTGCTTCTGCCATCTACATGAACGTCCATATAGTTAGAGGCGGTTTTAATAGCACAAGAGAAACCTAATTCGGTTAGCTGCTGACATAAAGGTACAATAATATTCCTTTTGAGTGAGGTTACGGTCTTACCGCAAATTGCGAAACTGTGTCCATTAAAAGCCCAAAACGCCCAAAGCACAAAAGAAATTGACATACAAAGGGTTTTCCCTGACCTTACCGCACCATCGCAAATAAGGGCATCCTTTTTGCTGTGCTTACTGCCATCACACCACCAGGTTAGCACCGACAGTTGTTTTTTTGAAAAAGGAGTAAATTCCATACTAAATACCTCTAACCATCATTTTGTTCTTTAGATAATTGCCTTACCCCTTCGGTAAGAGCAGAATAAAAGGGAGCCATTCGGTCGTTATCCGATATATTGTCAAGTTCGGAAAGTTTCTCAAGGGCTTTAATGCGGTCAAAGAACTTTATCTCCATACCGCCTCCTTTGGGACGCTTTATTTCCGAAATCATAAATAAATCCAAATTGTCTAAATCGGCAGGGGATAGTGGCTCCTCGGCATAAATTAACCGCAGGGCATCAGAGATGGAGGAAAAGGCGAGTCGCCTCAGACCTGCTACGGCATCTCCTGTTTGGGGTTTATTGTTTAATTCCGAAAGGGTGTCCATAATATCCTGGCGAGAAAGCAGACGAAGGCCTACCTTTTCGGGGAATATTTTGTATCCTGCTCTCGATGCCGCCTCCCTGGCATTTCGGGTAGCGGAATAGAATCGGCAAAACAAGATTTCCTTTTCGGTGAGATTCGATTTTGACATATATATCATCCTTTACATTGGTTTTATGAAGAATAATCTACCCTCAATTAAGGACTTAAAATAAAGAAAAAGTTGCCTGATTAATGGCAACTTAAGAAAAAATACAAAAAAATAAGGTGCATCAAAATTGATGCACCAAAAAGAAATTATATATTATCTGTAATCTAACTATCCAAATCTTCTATAATACTAAACAAATCCTCATCGGAATAGAGGGAGATGCCCTTCTGCAGGATTTCAATATCCTGGTCGGGCAGGGATGAGGTGGAAACGGGCAACAACCTAAAGGGAATATCCTCTCCGTAGCGGAACACACCGATAATATCCCCGTAGGTTTTGACGGTGTATAGGGGAGAGGCAGATTCCGCCTTGACATTTTGGGGA
The DNA here is from genome assembly GCA_045541655.1 of Acutalibacteraceae bacterium. GTDB lineage: Bacteria > Bacillota > Clostridia > Oscillospirales > Acutalibacteraceae > UMGS1484. The sequence continues at coordinate 3,122 of JAZQJN010000087.1, read as the reverse complement.
GAATTGGTGGATATTCCAATAGTGGATGTTCCAAAATGCAGGATAGAAAAGAGGGATGCAGAAAGAAAAACAGTCAAAATAAGTTTTTTAGCCAAAATAGTTATTCTCCTTGATATTTTTTCAAAGATATTATTGGTAAAATGGCGGAAATTATATATGTGCATTATGCACAAAAATTATTCAAAAAATTCGTTAAAGAATTACGAAAAAAAACTTGCATCTTGATAAACTTTATGATATTATTATAGGGCATCTTTATAGGTGTAGATATGCGTTGATGCAGGAGGTGGCCATCTGCCAATAGGTAGGATGGGAAATTTCTGCGGAGTATGTCCGATTTTAAACCGGGCGACAGTATACCACGTCAGACCAAGGGCGACTTGCGTTAAACCCTTGTCTGTAAGGCGTTTTGGGATACTCCGGAAAAGGCCTTTCCACTTAAAGCCGATTCCGGTTTTTAGATGGTTGTCCACGAAACACACGGGAGAGTGTGACAATTATTTGCTCCCGAGGCGTCGCCCGCCACCAAACGAGTCGATCTCAAAAAACAAAAATAAAATAGGAATCGACTCTCCATCGCAGATGTGATGCCAAGGTCTGCGAGAAAATTTAAGGAGGCGTAACAAATGGCAGCAAAAGAAAAAATCAGAATCCGTCTTAAGGGTTACGATCATCAGCTCGTTGATCAATCTGCTGAAAAGATTGTAGAAACCGCAAAGCGTACAGGTGCAAGAGTATCGGGTCCCGTACCCCTTCCCACCGAAAGAGAAATCGTAACCATTCTTCGTGCAGTTCATAAGTACAAAGATTCCCGTGAACAATTTGAACTTCGCACCCACAAAAGACTGATAGACATTCTTCGTCCTTCCAACAAAACTGTTGAGGCGTTGATGGGTCTTGAACTCCCTGCCGGCGTAGAAATAGAGATTAAGCTTTAATATCTCTTACATTATAATATATAATACGCTGACGAGAGGTCATGTTGGTGAAAGCCAACCAATAACCAAGGAGGTATAGAAAATGAAAAAAGCAATCATCGGAAAAAAGATTGGTATGACCCAACTTTTTGACGAACGCGGAAACGTAGTTCCTGTAACTGCAGTTGAAGCAGGCCCCTGCATCGTAACTCAAAAGAAAACTCTTGAGAACGATGGTTACGAAGCAGTGCAAGTTGGCTTTGGTGAACTCAAAGCATCCAAAGTTAACAAACCCATGGCAGGTCATTTTGCAAAGAATGACGTTGCTCCCAAGAAGTTCCTTCGCGAATTCCGTCTTGAAGACATCGCATCGGTAAACGTAGGCGACCTTATTAAGGCCGACGCTTTCGCAGTAGGCGAAGCAGTTGACGTTACCGGCACCAGCAAAGGTAAAGGAACTGCCGGCGTTATCAAACGTTGGAACTTTGCCCGTCTTAAAGAAACCCACGGTACCGGCCCTGTTCATCGTCATGCCGGTTCACAAGGTGCTTGTTCCTCTCCCTCCCGTGTATTTAAGGGAACCAAAGGTGCAGGTCGTATGGGTTGTGAACGTGTAACCGTTCAAAATCTCGAAATCGTTATGGTCGATGCAGAAAATAACATCATCGCTATCAAGGGTGCCATCCCCGGCCCCAAAGGCGGCATTGTTATGATCTCCGACAGTGTAAAAGCTTAAGGGAAGGAGTGTTCTAAATGGCTAGTGTTAAAGTAGTAGATATGACCGGTGCTGAAACCGGCTCCATCGAACTCAAAGATTCTATCTTTGGTATCGAACCCAACCAACACGTTATGCATTTGGCAATCGTTAACTATCTTGCCAATCAACGTCAAGGAACCCAATCTGCTCTTACTCGTGCAGAAGTATCCGGCGGCGGACGTAAACCCTGGAGACAAAAAGGTACAGGCCGTGCCCGTCAAGGTTCCACCAGAGCAGTCCAATGGTATCATGGTGGCGTAGCATTTGCTCCCAAGCCCCGTGACTATCGTCTTTCCCTCAATAAGAAGGTTAGAAAGCTCGCAATTCTTTCCGCACTTTCCGACAAGGCAGCTAACGAAAACATCATCGTTCTCGACAAGCTTGTTCTTGATGGATTCAAAACCAAGACTGTTGCTAAGATGCTCAGCGACATCGGTGCAGCCAAGAAAACTCTTCTTGTGCTCGACAATGCCGACAAAGTTGCAGTAAACAGTGCAAGAAACATCGAAGGCGTTAAGGTAGCTGGTATCAACACCATCAACACCTACGACATCGTAAATGCAGATTGCATGGTAATCGTTAAAGCAGCGGTAGAACAGTTAGAGGAGGTATATGCATAATGAGTAAACTTGCTCAAGACATCATCCTCGGACCGGTTATCACCGAAAAGAGCATGACCGCAGCCCGTGACTCCAAGAAGTTCACCTTTAAGGTTGCTGAGGATGCAAACAAAATCGAAATCGCCTCTGCTGTTGAACAACTTTTCAAAGTTAAAGTCAGCAAGGTAAACACCATTAAAGTTCGTGGCCAACAACGCCGTTACGGTCGTTTTGAAGGATACACTGCTTCCTGGAAAAAGGCCATCGTAACCTTGACCCCCGATTCAAAGAACATTGAGTTCTTCGAGGGTATGATGTAATCGAAGGAGAGTGAAGAAAAATGGCAATTAAGTATTATAACCCGACGACTCCCGGTCGCCGCGGAATGACTGTAGTTGATTATTCCGAACTTTCCAAGGTAGCACCTGAACGCAGCTTGCTTGCTCCCCTTAAGAAGAATTCCGGACGTAATAGCTACGGACGTATCACCGTTCGCCACAGAGGCGGCGGAAACCGCAGAAAGTATCGTATTATTGACTTCAAGAGAAATAAGCTCGATATGTCTGCAAAGGTTCTTACTCTTGAGTACGATCCTAACCGTACCGCACACATCGCTCTCGTTCAATACGAAGATGGCGAAAAGCGTTACATCATCGCACCCCAAGGTCTTAAAGTTGGCGACACCATCGCAAACGGAGCAAATGCCGATATCGTAGCCGGTAACGCTCTTCCCTTGAGTGCAATCCCCACCGGTACCTTCATTCACAACGTTGAACTTTATCCCGGCAAAGGTGCACAACTTGCCCGTGCAGGCGGTGTAATGGCTCAACTTATGGCAAAAGAAGGCAA
>JAZQJN010000086.1:0-2157 GCA_045541655.1 Acutalibacteraceae bacterium | reverse complement strand
CCACCGTTTGCGATAGCAGAGGTGAATACCGAGAATCCGCAGTCTTTAACCACGTCAGAAAGGTCAAAAAGTTCCATATCGAAACGGGTGTCGGGTTTGTCGCTGCCGTATCTGTCCATTGCTTCGGCATAGGTAAGACGGGGAAGGGGAAGAGTAACCTTTTCGTTAATTGCCTCACCAAATACACGGGCAATAAAGCCCTCAACCATAGATAAAATATCCTCAATATCAACAAAGGACATCTCAAGGTCAATCTGGGTAAATTCGGGTTGACGGTCAGCACGAAGGTCTTCATCGCGGAAGCATCTTGCAAGTTGCATATAGCGGTCAAAACCTGCCACCATAGAAAGTTGCTTGTAAAGTTGGGGAGATTGGGGAAGAGCGTAAAAACTACCCTTGTGAATACGGCTGGGAACAAGGAAGTCTCTTGCTCCTTCGGGGGTAGAACGGATAAGCATAGGAGTTTCAATCTCGATAAATCCGTTTTCATCAAAATAATCTCGGGTGATTTTGGTGATGCGATGACGCATCAAAAGATTATTTTGAAGGTCGGGACGACGAAGGTCAAGATAACGGTATTTAAGACGTAAATCCTCCTTAACGTTTGAATTTTCCACAATTTCAAAGGGAGGAGTTTCAGAAACAGACAAAACCTTAACGTCGGTGGCGGCAATTTCAATTTCACCGGTAGGAATATCATTGTTCACAGCACTTCTTACTCTGACAACGCCGGTAACTGCCAAAACATATTCGGAACGGGCTTGGAAGGCCTTATCGAAAACTTCACGGTCGGTGTTATCATCAAAAGCAAGTTGAACAATACCTGTGCGGTCTCTGAGGTCAATAAAGATAAGTTGACCCAAATCGCGTTGGCGTTGTACCCAACCACAAACGGTAACGGTTTGTCCCTCGTTTTCTTTTCTCAAATCACCGCAGTAGTGACTACGACGGGCATTTCCTAAAAATTCTGCATTTAACATAATCTATATCCCCTTTTCTACACTGGATTGCATATCATCAAAGGCGGATGCCATAAAGGCATCATAAAAAGATTTAACGCCATTGTTAAGGTCAAATTCGGTTTGTTCCCCGTTTTCCATATTTTTAAGGGATGCAACACCCTTTTCGAGTTCGTCGTCACCTATAACAAGAACGAATTTTGCCCCAATTTTGTCGGCATATTTCATTTGTGCCTTAAGGCCTCTGCCGACCGTGTCGGTAATGGCGGAAAATCCTTCTTGTCTTAAATCAAAACAAAGTTTAAGTGCTTTAACGGATGCCGCTTGTCCCATAGGAGCAATATAAAGACCGATAGGATCTTTTGGCTCAAATTCACATCCTTGGCTTTCCATAACCATAATAAGACGTTCAAGTCCCATAGCAAATCCAAGGGATGGTGTATAAGGTCCGCCCATTTGACTTACAAGACCGTCATATCTACCGCCACCGCAAACGGTGCCTTGAGAACCGATATCGGTAGATACAAACTCAAAAACAGTGCGGGTGTAATAGTCAAGACCTCTAACGATGGTAGGATCAATAACGTAGGGAATATTTTGTGCAGTCAGCAAACTTTTAAGGGTTTCAAAATGTTCCTTACATTCATCACAAAGGAAGTCGAGCATTTTAGGAGCATCTTCGGCAATCTTTGAGCAAACATGAGATTTGCAGTCAAGAATTCTCATAGGATTCTTGATAAGTCGCTCGTTACAGGTTTCGCAAAGTTCATCTTTTTTGGAGGAGAAGAACTCACGAAGTGCATCTAAATACTTTGCTCTGCATTCAGGACAACCAATAGAATTTAATTTTAACTGAATATTCTTAATGCCCAATCGTTCAAATGCAAGATAAGGAATGGCAATTACCTCAGCATCTGCAACGGGGGATGGAGCACCAAAGCATTCCACACCAAACTGATGGAATTCGCGAAGGCGACCTGCCTGAGGTTTTTCGTAACGATAGCAGGAAAGTACGTAACATGCCTTAACGGGCAATGCCTCGTTATAAAGTCCGTGTTCAAGGAAGGAACGAACTGTACCTGCAGTGCCTTCGGGACGAAGGGTGATAGAACGACCGCCTTTATCATCAAAGGTGTACATCTCCTTGTTTACAACGTCGGTAGTATCACCAACCGAACGCTGAAAAAGGTCGGTATTT
>JAZQJN010000085.1:0-2064 GCA_045541655.1 Acutalibacteraceae bacterium | reverse complement strand
GGTTCCGCCGATACCAACACCAACAACCATAGGAGGACAAGGATTAGGACCTGCAGTTTCAACCGCTTCAATGATAAAATCCTTAATACCCTGAAGTCCTGCTGAGGGCTTGAACATACGAATCATACTCATATTTTCACTGCCGAAGCCCTTGGGGCCAACAGTTACTTTAATGTTTTCACCGGGAACAATCTCGGTGTAAAGCATAGCAGGGGTATTATCGCCGGTGTTTCCTCTGCGAACAGGGTCTTTAACTACAGATTTACGGAGATAACCGTTAATATATCCGCGTCTTACGCCTTCATCAACCGCCTCGGCAAGGTCGCCGCCTACAAGGTGAACGTCCTGACCGATTTCAAGGAATACACAAGCCATACCGGTATCCTGACAAATGGGAACATTCTCATTGTCGGCAATTTCATAGTTTTCTATGATATTGTCAAGAACACCTTGAGCAATTTTTCCATCCTCACAAGCACGGCAATTCTTAATTGCACATTTTACGTCGGAAGGAAGATGATAGTTCGCCTCAATGCACAATCTTTCGATTACATCGGTAAGTTGGCTAACATTTATTTCACGCATCTTTTTATTCTCCTATTATCTCTCGTGACGGGCATATTTGGGAAGGAGCAAGGGAGAAACGTCTTCGGTATCAAGACCTGCATTTTTAAGTTCTTCTGCATAAGCATAGATGTGGTCGATATTCATAGTACCGAGTTCAACATCCTTAACCTTTCTTGCTGCTGCCTTACCTGCATTACGTCCAAATACGATAATATCAAGCAAAGAGTTACCCATAAGACGGTTGCGTCCGTGGATACCGCCAACTGCTTCACCTGCAACCAAGAGGTTGGGGATTGCTTTGGTATATCCTTCGCCGCCGATTTCCAAACCACCGTTTTGATAGTGAAGGGTGGGATATACAAGGATGGGCACTTTACGCATATCGATACCGTAGTTAAGATACATACGGAGCATAGCGGGGATACGTTTTTCGATGGTACCGGGACCACCGAGGATTTCGATCATAGGAGTATCAAGCCAAACACCGCTTCCGATGGGGGTTTCTACGCCTCTGCCGTTTGCACATTCGCGGATAATAGCGGATGCAGATACGTCACGGGTTTCAAGGGGATGAGCATAAGCTTCACCATCTTTGTTAACAAGCATAGCACCGAGGGAGCGCACCTTTTCGGTAACAAGAGCACCGAAAATTTGTGAAGGATATGCAACACCGGTGGGATGGTATTGAATGGTATCTTGATAAAGAAGGGGAGCACCTGCACGATAACCGAGAATAAGTCCGTCTGCGGTTGCACCGTAATGGTTGGAGGTGGGGAATCCTTGATAATGAAGGCGTCCTGCACCACCGGTTGCGATGATAACGGTCTTTGCACGGGCTACCATATAGTCATCGGTCTCCATGTTAAGGAGAACAGCACCTGCTACCTGACCTTTATCGTCCTTGATAAGTTCTACTGCAGAGGTAAATTCAACAACGGGAATCTTGCGGTTGATAACCTCATCGCGAAGGGTACGCATAATTTCTGCACCGGAATAGTCCTTACAAGCGTGCATTCTTTTTCTGGAGGTACCGCCACCGTGGGTGGTAACCATACGACCGTCGGGGTCTTTGTCGAACATTACGCCGAGTTCGTTAAGCCATCTGATAGCATCAGGAGCTTCCATAACAAGACGGCGGAGAAGTTCGGGACGGGCTGCAAAGTGACCACCGCCGAAAGCATCAAGATAGTGCTGTACGGGGGAGTCATTTTCTTTGTCGGCTGCTTGAATACCGCCTTCAGCCATCATAGTGTTTGCATCACCAATACGAAGTTTGGTAACGATCATTACGTTGGCACCTGCTTCGTGGGCTTCGATTGCTGCGGATGAACCGGCACCGCCGCCACCGATAACAAGTACATCTACATCATAGTCAATTTTGTTAAGGTCAACCTTTTCATTGAGAAGACGGCTGTTGGAATGAAGCAATTTGCTAAGTTCCAAGGGAGCTTTTTGACCTTTGTTGGGTCCGATTTTGATTTCAGCAAAACCGGCATC
>JAZQJN010000084.1:0-4439 GCA_045541655.1 Acutalibacteraceae bacterium | reverse complement strand
GGTCTTGTGTACCCTTTTCAAAGACCTGAACACCTGCTTTTTCACCAACAATTTTAAGTTGGTCAATAGCGGCGGGACGATAAATATCACAAGCAACCAACAAAGGTCTGTGACCTTTACTGCGAAGCATCTTACCGAGTTTTGCACTGTGGGTAGTTTTACCGGAACCTTGAAGACCACACATCATAATAATTGTGGGGCCTTTGGATGCGGTATTTATTTTAACCTCTTCTCCGCCCATAAGGGAAACAAGTTCTTCATTAACTATTTTGATAACCATTTGGGCAGGAGTTAAACTTTCGGTTACCTTTTCGCCAATGGCTTTTTCGGTTACATTGTTGGTAAAATCTTTAGCGACCTTGAAGTTAACGTCGGCATCGAGGAGGGCAAGTCGCACCTCACGCATTGCTTCTTTAACATCTGCCTCGCTTAATTTACCTCTTGATTTCATCTTTTTGAAGGCGGCAGCCAGTTTATCAGTAAGCCCTTCAAATGCCATGAAAATCACCGTTTCCTTTCAAAAATTTATTCAAAAGAGTTAAGTGCCGTTTTTATTTTGCAATTAATTTCTTCAGAGGGGGGATTATTATCTATCAATTTGAGAATATCTTCGACCACTTTACTGTACTTGCCTTGTTTCTTTGCAAAACCTAACTTTTCTTCGTAATTGACAAGTTTCTTTTCGGCGGTGCGTATATTATCAAGCACGCCCTGACGTGTTACCCCCAAATTTTCTGCAAGTTCGCTTAAACTCAAATCTTCATTATAATAGAGGTCGAAAGCATCATACTGACGGGGGCTTAACAGTTTGCCATACAGGTCAAACAGCGGTACAAAGGACATATCTTTAGCCATTCATAAACCTCCAAAGCAATGTAAAGGTAAAATGCTTTACACGTATTATATATTATTCGTATTGATTTGTCAATAGTTTTGTGATAAAATATCTTGGTATTTTACAGAAAGAATTTTGTATATGGAATATAGTATCATTCGCAGCAAAAGAAAAACCGTATCGGTGGAAATAACCAGAAAAGCCGAGATAATTGTTCGTGTCCCTTTGAGAATGAGCAAACATGACATTGAACGATTTTTATCGGGAAAATCAAATTGGATTGAAAAGACACTTGAAAAGGTTAAAATCGGTAATGAAAGTACCTATCTCCCACCACTAACCAAAGATGAACTTTCACTCATTACAAAAAGGGCAAAGGAATATATATCAAGTAGGGTATCCTTCTTTGCCGATAGTATGGGTATAAGTTACGGGCGGGTATGTATAAGACATCAAAAGACAAGATGGGGTAGTTGTTCTGCAAAGGGTAATCTTAATTTCAACTGTTTGCTTATGCTTTGTCCCCTTGACGTTATTGATTATGTTGTAATTCACGAACTATGCCACATAAAGCATCTTAATCATTCTAAAAATTTTTGGAATGAGGTAGAGAGATATTTACCTGATTACAAAACACACAAAAAATGGCTTAAGGATAACGGCCACACACTGATTTCCAGATTAGAGGAAGTATAATAATGATACAGAAAAATAAACTATCACAAAATTTCGGCACGGTCAGCGTTCTAATAGCGGCGGCACTGTGGGGTTGTATAGGCCTTTTTACCCGCACAATGTTTTCAGAAAATGTTGGGTTTAGTCCCGTTCAATCGGTGGCTGTTAGAGCATTTTTCACCGTTCTTATAATGTTGATTTTAATCCTTATTAAAAATCCAAAGTTACTAAAAATATCCATTAAGGATGTCTGGATTTTTTTAGGTACGGGAATTTTCAGTTTTATGTTTTTTAACGTTTGCTATATGACATCCATTGATGAAAATTCCCTTTCGGTCGCCTGTATTTTGATGTACACATCTCCTATTTGGGTTACGGTGATTTCTATCCCTTTATTCAAGGAAAAACTTAATCTCCACAAAATAATCTCCCTTATTTTGTGCTTTGGCGGTGCGGTTATGACCTGTCTTTCATCCTCCCTCGAACTAACAAAAAAAGGATTGATATTCGGTCTGCTTTCGGGAGTTGGATACGCTCTTTACAGCATATTCGGTAAATTTGCTGCAAAAAAATACAACACATTAACCATCATTTTTTACACATTCCTTTTTGCCACCATCGGTGTTATACCTTTTTGCGACTTTAAAGGGACGATGACACTTTTATCAAAACCATCTAACATATTGTTGTCGGTAGGGGTATCTATATTTTGCACCGTTCTCCCTTACCTTTTTTACACCTACGGACTAACATTAATATCCGCTCCAAAAGCGGCGGTTATATCCATTTTAGAACCTATTGTCGCCACCTTGGTAGGTCTTTTCTTTTACAATGAGATACCAAGTTTTATAGGATATTTCGGAATTGTACTTGTGGTATTCGGACTAATTTATCTTGAAAAAGGAATGGATTTGTTTCGTTTTAATCACAATGAAAGATAAAACATACTTTCCTTGACAAAAATAGACAAACATGGTATTATTGTCTAAATATTCTGGAGGTGTTCCGTTATGAAAAAGGTTATTTTGAGTGCAGACAGCACATGTGACTTGGGTCCTGTTCTTAAGGAACGTTATAACGTTGAATTTTTCCCTTTTGCCATCACTTTGGATGATAAAACATATCTTGATAACGTGGATATTACCGCCGATGCTATTTACGAAGCATTCCGTGACCACGGTTCATTACCTAAAACATCCGCCATTAATGTGATGGAATATGTAGATTATTTTAAGAAATTTATCGACCAAGGTTATGAGGTTGTTCATATCAATCTTGGTTCGGGACTTTCATCCACCCACAACAACTGCCGTATGGCTGCTGCTGAGTTGGGGGGAGTTTATCCCGTTGACTCCTGCAACCTTTCTACCGGTATAGGTCTTCTTGTTATTGAAGCAGCCGAAAGAATTGCAAAGGGTATGGAGGCAAAACAGGTAGCCGAAGAGGTTCAGGCATTAACATCAAACGTACATACTAACTTTGTACTTGATACCCTCGATTATCTTAAAGCAGGTGGCAGATGCTCCGCCCTTGCTGCTCTCGGTGCTAATATTCTTGGAATCAAACCCTGCATTGAGGTTGATAACACCTCCGGCAAAATGGGGGTTGGTAAAAAGTACAGAGGTAAGTTCGACAAGGTACTTGAGCAATATGCTACCGAACGAATTGACCTTTATGATAACCTTAAAACCGACCGTGTATTTATTACCCATTCGGGAATATCGGAAGATAGAATTAATATTATTAAAGATATTGTTGAAGCATCGGGCAAATTCGATGAGATATTCGTTACAAGGGCCAGTTGCACAATATCCAGCCACTGCGGTCCCAACACTATTGGAATTTTGTTTATGACTAAGTAACCACAAAATAAGGAGATATAAAATGAGAGCAGTAGTTTCTGTTATTGGTAAAGATATGGTGGGTATCCTTGCAAAGGTATCCGGTGTTTGTTGTGAATACAACGTTAACGTTATTGACGTTACCCAAACCGTTTTGCAAGACGTTTTTGCAATGACTATGCTTGTTGACATTAACGGTTGCACCATTGAATTTTCTGAGTTTTCTGCAAAAATGAACCAGTTAGGCGAAAATATCGGTCTTTCTATCCGCGTTATGCACGAAGATATCTTCAATTCAATGCACAGAATTTAGGGGTTTTTGTAATGCTTAATATTTCAGATATTCTTGAAACAATAAATATGATTCAGGAGGAAAATTTGGATATCCGTACCGTTACTATGGGTATATCTCTTCTCTCCTGCTGTGATGAAAATATCGATACCGCCTGTAATAAGGTTTACGATAAGATTGCCAAAAAGGCAGAAAAACTTGTATCGGAATGTGAAAAAATCGAAAACGAATATGGTATTCCCATTATCAACAAACGTATTTCGGTTACACCCATTTCTATGGTGGCATCGGCTTGTCAGGGTGGCAATATTGTTAAATTTGCTCACGCTTTGCAAAGAGCCGCAGATACCACCGGTGTAAACTTTATCGGTGGTTATTCCGCCCTTGTGCATAAAGGTTTTTCGGGCAGCGATATAGAACTTATTGAAAGCATTCCCGAAGCTCTTGCTACCACCCAAAATGTTTGCTCATCGGTTAACATCGGTTCAACTAAAAGCGGTATAAATATGGATGCAGTTGCAAAAATGGGTAAAATCATTAAACAATGTTCCGAATATACTGCCGATAAGAACTGCATTGGTGCGGCAAAGTTGGTTGTATTTTGCAACGCTCCTGAGGATAATCCCTTTATGGCGGGGGCTTTCCACGGTGTTGGTGAGCCCGAATGTGAAATTAACGTTGGTGTATCGGGTCCCGGTGTTGTCCGTGCAGCCATTGAAAAAATCGGTAAGGATGAAAGCATTGGTGTTCTTGCAGACACCATTAAACGCACCGCCTTTAAGATCACCCGTATGGG
>JAZQJN010000083.1:0-2941 GCA_045541655.1 Acutalibacteraceae bacterium | reverse complement strand
CCTTGGGGATATCGTTACCTCCTGCTCGGTCAGGGTTGCCGCAGATGATATGGACGATGCAATTATCTCCTATATCAGAAAAAAATATAATCTCCTTATTGGTGAACGCACCGCAGAACAAATAAAAATCGCCCTTGGCTCCGCCGTGGAATTTGAGGGTGCGGAAGATATGGAAATCAGAGGCAGAAACCTAATCGACGGTATGCCTGCCAACATTGTCATATCTGCCGATGAGGTCAGAGAAGCCCTTGCCGACTGTGTTGCCACCATTACCGATGCAGTCCGCAGCACCCTCGAGAAAACACCTCCCGAACTTGCAAGTGATATCATAGATAAGGGCATTATGATGACCGGTGGTGGTTCTCTCCTCCGCGGTATTGACACCTATATATCCAACGAACTTAATATCCCCGTTCGAATCGCAGACGAACCCATTGACTGTGTTGTAAAGGGTACCCTTAAACTCCTTGAAAAGGGTATGGATGCCACCTTCTTTGAACGTCACAGAAAATACGCAAGTGAACGATAAACATATCTAAAGTTTTAGGTCGATAGTATGAAAGCATTTTTCAGAAGTAAATTTTTTAAAGTTATATCAGCTATAATCTGTGTTTTGGTTGCACTTACCTTGGTTCTTTCCTTGGTGGGTTATAAAATTGCACCCCAATCCACCGTTATCGGTACCATTATCTCCCCCATTGAGTATGTTACCGGTTATATTTCCAATGCCTTTTCTACCTTTTTTACCTCGGTGGAAAGGGCTGAAATCTTAGAGGATGAAAATAACGTCCTCCGTGAAGAAATGAGAAATTTACGAGAAAAATTGGTGGAATACGATAAATACAAATCCGAAAATGAGTTTTACAGTGATTTCCTTGAGATAAAAAAGGAACATCCCGATTATAAATTTGAACCCGCTATGGTGGTTTCTTTCGACTCCTTGGACGTATATAAAACCTTCACCATAAATTGCGGTACCGCTCAGGGAATAAGTCAATTTGACCCCGTTATTACCGCCGATGGTCTTGTGGGTTACGTTTCCGAAGCGGGACTTACCCACTCTACCGTTATGACCTTGCTTAACCCCAACCTTTCGGTAGGTGCTATTGACAATCGCACAAGAGAAACGGGTGTCGTTTCGGGGGATGCTAAACTGGTATCTTCGGGATGTTGTAAGATGTCCTATCTAAGCCGTTCTTCTGCTATAAACTTGGGAGATTACATTATTACCTCTGGGTCAGGTGGTGTGTTCCCGGCGGGGCTTATGGTGGGTACCGTTACCGAAATTGCTCAGGAATCTGCCGACGTTTCTCTTTACGCCGTTCTTCGCCCCTTTGTTGAGCCCACAGATCTTTCAAACGTTATGGTTATTACCTCCTTTGAAGGACAAGGTAAGATTAAGTAATATATTATGAAAACAGTATTCTTTAATCGACACAAAAACGCCCTGACATATTTATTTTTGGGGTTAATACTTTTCATTTTGTATCTGTTTCAAAATGTCAACTCCCTTCCCTCTCCTTTAGGACTTATCCCTGCTGTCGTGGTGGTATACGTGGCAGTGTGCGGTTCGGTGCTGGGTGAATATGTTGGTTGTATTATGGGATTCGTGGGTGGACTTTTGTGTGATACTTCTGCCCCCTCATCCTATTGTTTTAACTTGGTGATTCTTACCGCTTTAGGTATAGTGTGCGGACTTTTAGGCACTCGACTTTTCACCAAACGTTTCGTTTGTACCCTTACCCTTTCTTTTTTAGCGTTGCTCACATATTTTATACTACAATGGCTTATCGTTGGGGTAATTTTCGGCAACGAGGGATTTTATTATCTTTTAAGATATTCGCTTCCCTCGGTTTTGTATTCTCTTTTATACGTTCTTCCCGTTTATCCACTAATATCAGCAATTAACAAAAGGAATTCTTAAATTATATGGCAAAGCAAAAGAAAGACAAAAGAATAATTTTTCTAAGTCTTTTGTTAGCGGTTATTTTGTTTGGTTATTCCTTCCGCCTTTTTGGTTGGCAGATTATTAACCGACAAAATCACGTTAACGACTCGCTTTCTGCTACCGCTCTTTACACCTCTATCCCTGCCGCTCGCGGAGAGGTTTTGGATAGGTACGGTCGTCCTTTTGCGGTGAATGCAGAGGGCTATAACATTGTATTCAACCGAATCTATATGCCTAAAGATAATTTGAACGATACCATTTTATCCCTTGCGGAAATACTAACTGCCGCGGGAGAAAAATATAATGATAAATGTCCCATTTCTAAAAGCGAACCCTATAAATTTGAGGAGACAAGCAACATATCACCCGCTACGATGATATCGGAATTAGGTCTTGCTCACTACGCCACGGTGGATAACTGCGTGGATGAAATGATAAAAAAATTTGAAATCGAGAATTATTCCAAGCCGCAACAGAGAATTATTATGGGTGTATGCCTTACTATGATTGTGGCAGACTATTCTGACCCTATCCCCTTTACCTTTGCCGAAAACGTATCAATAAATACCGTTTCTAAAATTGAGGAATATTCTGCAAAATATCCCGGTGTAGAAACTTCAGTGGTTACCGTTAGAAAGTATGTATCGGGTTCAATCGCACCTCATATCATTGGTAATCTCGGCCCTATTTACGCCGAGGAGTGGGATGACCTGAAAAACAAGGGATATTCCTATAACGATAAGGTAGGTAAATCGGGTATTGAAAAGTATTCCGAGTCCTACTTAAGAGGCACAAACGGCACCCTCAAAACCACCCGTGATTCACAGGGTAAAGTGCTTTCTTCCGAGGTGGTAAAGGAACCCGTGGCCGGTAATACCGTAATGCTTACCCTTGACAGAAATTTGCAAGAGGTGGCACAAAAATCCCTTAAAGAACTTATTTTATATCGTCAATCACAAAAAGATAGCCGCTCTGCCGATGCAGGTTCTATTG
>JAZQJN010000082.1:0-4153 GCA_045541655.1 Acutalibacteraceae bacterium | reverse complement strand
GGTGGAAATCCGCCCCGAAGATCTTAAGGTAGATACCTACCGTTCCAGCGGTGCGGGTGGTCAGCACGTTAACAAAACCGAATCGGCTATCCGTATTACCCATATTCCCACGGGCATTATTTGTGCCTGTCAGAATGAACGTAGTCAACACCAGAATCGTGAAATGGCTATGAGAATGCTCAAATCAAAACTCATTGAGATTAAAGAGCGAGAGCATTTTGAAAAGATAGAGGATATTAAGGGAGTCCAAAAGGAAATCGGTTGGGGCTCTCAAATTCGTTCCTATGTATTTATGCCCTATACAATGGCCAAGGATCATCGTACAGGATTTGAAATGGGCAATATAAATGCAGTTATGGATGGTGATTTAGACGGGTTTATAAACGCCTATCTGAAGGCACTCAGTTTAGGAGAAATTCATTAGTTATAGGTGGCAAATATGAATATTCAGGTATCCCAATTAAATATAAATTACGAAACTGTGGGCGAGGGCAAGGACGTTCTCCTTCTCCACGGTTGGGGTTCCTCTTTGTCTGCCTTTAAGGGCGTAACCGCCCTCCTCCAAAATAATTACAGAGTAACCGCTCTTGACCTTCCCGGCTTCGGTAAAAGCGAAATGCAAAAGAGTCCTTGGAGCGTAGGGGATTATAGTGATTTTATTTTGGAATTTATTGAAAAAACGGGACTTGAAAATCCCATTTTAATAGGACATTCCTACGGCGGAAGAATTATTCTGAAAAGTTGCGGTGAGAAAAAACTTTCTCCCGAAAAAATAATTCTAATCGACGGTGCAGGAATCAAATCAAAAAAGCCCCTTAAGGTAAGGGCGAAACAAACTTTTTTCAAAACTGTAAAATGTGTTGGTAAGTGTGTTCTCTGGAGCGATGCAGGTGAGGTACTTACCGAATATTTCCGCAAAAAAATCGGGTCTGCGGATTATAACTCTGCCCCCGAAATTCTCCGAAAAAGTTTAGTTCTTGCGGTTAATGAGGATATGACCCCGGTGCTTCCTAATATTACCGCCGAAACTCTGCTTATTTATGGCGAAAAGGATACCGCCACCCCTGTAAGAGAAGCAAAAATCATCGAACAAGGTGTTAGCGGTAATGCGAAACTTCATATAATTAAGGATGCAGGCCACTGGGCAATGGTAGAAAAACCTGCCGAAGTATTAGGTCATATTGCTGAATTTTTAGATGTGTAAAAGGAGTGTGAACAGGTGAATACAGTATTGTTTTTTATTGGATATGGGATACTTTTATCAGCATCCTTTATAAAACTCACCCGTACATTCCATATGTTACAGCAAAATTCCTATAAGGTATCAAGATATCTGAAATGGTCAACCACCGCACCCATGGCATCCTTTTGCACCTCAATGGTGGCAATATCAATGATTGCGGTGTTGGGAATATGGAACGTGTGGTATAATATCCCGTTTTTACTTTGTAGTATAATGGTGTTGTTTTTATCCTTCCTTCTCAACAAAGCAAGACAAGAAACCGCCATCAAACCCCTTGTATATACCAAAAGGGTTAAGCGTATGTATATCACCGCAGGGATAGTTTTACTTGCTTTATTTGTCCTTTCCTTCTTTATGAAGGGATGGTTTTACGGAAGAAATGTGTTGGCCTTTGATGTATATATCTGCGGTACTATATTCTTTACTGTTGGATTATCCCCAATTTTGGGACTTTTTATCTGCGGAATTATTAACCGTCCTGTTGAGTGGATGATATCAAATCACTTTATAAATGATGCAAAAAGAATACTTAAATCCAATAAAGGTCTTAAAATAATCGGTGTTACAGGCAGTTACGGAAAGACCGGCACCAAGTTTATTTTGGGCAGAATGCTTTCTGAAAAATACAATACCCTGGTAACTCCCGAAAGTTTTAATACTCCTATGGGAGTTGTCCGCACAGTCAGGGAGAAAATGAATAATACACATCAGGTTTTTGTGTGCGAAATGGGAGCCAAAAGGGTAGGAGATATTAAAGAACTTTGTAAAATTGCCGAACCTAAAAATGGAATTATCACAGCGGTGGGCGACCAACATTTAAGTACCTTTAAAAGCAGAAAGAATATTTTAAAGACTAAATTTGAACTTTACGATTATGTAAAATCCAAAGACGGAATATGCTTTGTAAATGGTGACAGTAAACCTATTCAGGAGATACTACCTTTAGATAATGGGGTATCTTACGGCTTTGGTGAGCATAACGACGTTGTAATACAAAATGTAAAATATAGTTCAAAAGGTGCAGAATTTGACCTGTGTATAGAGGATGAAAATATCCACTTAACAACGGGACTGCTCGGTGCATACAATGTGCTTAATATCACCGCCGCCGCACTTATGGCACATAAAATGGGGGTATCTGCAAGGGAGATTTCCTACGCAGTGGCATCCTTGAAACCTGTGGAACACCGTCTTGAAATGAAACCTTATATAAATGGTTCGGTTGTAATCGATGATGCATATAACGCTAATCCCGAAGGGTGCCTTGAAGCGGTGAATGTGTTGTCATCCTTTGAAAATTACAAGAAAATCATTATCACTCCGGGTCTTATTGAACTTGGGGATGCGGAATATGAAGCCAACTATAGTTTAGGTAAAGCCGCAGGAGAAAAGTGCGACATTATATATCTGGTGGGTAAAAAACGCTCCGAGCCATTGGCAGAAGGGGTTAAATCCACCGACTTTAATTTAGAAAATCTCCACATCGTGTCTTCCTTCAAAGAAGCGATTGGAAACGTGCAGGGATATGCAGATGAGAATTGTGTTATCCTTCTTGAAAACGATCTTCCCGACAATTACTTAATGTAATATCTTACCATCTCAACCAATAAGGAGTAATGTAAAATGGCATTCAATTTAGGTGTGTTTTTTGGTGGACGCTCGGTTGAACACGAGGTATCAATTATCTCGGCGGTTCAGGCGATGCAAAACCTTGATAAAGAAAAATATAATATCATTCCCGTGTATCTCACCAAAAAGGGCGAAATGCTCACAGGGGATGCTTTAACCGATATAAATACCTACAAAAAGTCGGGAGATATTGCATCTAAAACCACCCCCGTAACCTTTGAAAGAAGGGACGGCAAACTCTATATGCTCACCCATAAAAAAGGTGTGTTCAAGAGAAAGAATGCTACCGTAATCGATTTTGCATTCCCCATTGTTCACGGAACGTTTTGTGAGGATGGCACTATCCAGGGTTTCTTTGAAACTATGGCAATCCCTTACGCGGGATGCGATGTAATCTCTTCTGCCAACGGTATGGATAAGGTCGTTTTCAAAAACATAATGTCTGCAAACGATATTCCCGTTCTTAAATGTGTGGCGTTTTCTTCCCGTAAATGGGTGGCAGAAAGGGATGCTATTGTTACAGAAATTGAAGAAAAAATCGGGTATCCCGTTATTGTAAAACCTGCTAACCTCGGTTCCAGTGTAGGTATCGGTAAAGCAAGTAATAAGAGCGAACTTGTGGCAAAGATTGATGATGCATCCATCTTTGCACCTAAACTTCTTGTAGAAAGAGCAATATCTCCTTTAAGAGAGATAAACTGTGCCGTTGTGGGTGTTAATGATGATTGCACACCATCCGTTTGCGAAGAGCCGGTTATGAGTGATGAGATACTTTCTTATAGCGATAAATATCTATCGGGCGGTAAGAATAAATCCAAATCTGAAAGTCAGGGTATGG
Source organism: Acutalibacteraceae bacterium (assembly GCA_045541655.1). Taxonomy (GTDB): domain Bacteria; phylum Bacillota; class Clostridia; order Oscillospirales; family Acutalibacteraceae; genus UMGS1484. The sequence continues at coordinate 443 of JAZQJN010000082.1, read as the reverse complement.
CGAGTTTGTCCCGAATGATACCCGCACCCATTGATGATGCAAAAACTAAAGAAATTCAAGACCTTGCAAAGAGGGTTTTTGAAGCACTTGGTTGTTGCGGAGTGGTCAGAATTGACTTTATTTTGGATGGAGAAACCGTCTATGTAAACGAGATAAATACCATCCCCGGTTCCCTTTCATTCTACCTTTATGAGCCAATGGGAATAAAGTATAAAGAACTGCTTGACCGCATAATCGAGTGCGGAATGAAGAGGGAAAGAGAACGAAACAACTATAGTTTCAGTTACGATACCAATATCCTTGAAAACGGCTCCTTTGGAGCAAAGGGTAAGTAATAGATACGGTTGACAAAATTCTTTGTTTATCATATAATAGCAAGGCAAATTTAAAGATTGAGAAACGGGCTCCCTTAAAAAGGGAGCTGTCAGCTTTGCTGACTGAGG
>JAZQJN010000081.1:0-2545 GCA_045541655.1 Acutalibacteraceae bacterium | reverse complement strand
TAACGATATGGCAGACCTTAAATCCCGTCTTGCCGATATTATTGTTGCATATAGCCGCAGCGGTGAACCTGTAACTGCAGGTCAACTTGGTGCAACAGGTTCAATGGCAGCCCTTCTTAAGGATGCCCTTAAACCCAACCTTGTTCAGACTATTGAAGGTACTCCTGCACTTATGCATGGCGGACCTTTCGCAAATATTGCCCACGGATGTAATTCCGTACAAGCAACAAAACTCGGTCTTAAACTTGCCGATTATTGCATTACCGAAGCAGGATTCGGTTCCGACTTAGGAGCGGAAAAATTCTTCGATATTAAGTGCCGTATGGCAGGACTTAAACCCTCCGTAGTCGTGCTTGTAGCCACAATCAGAGCCCTTAAATTCAATGGTGGCGTTAAAAAAGAGGACGTTAAGGAACCCAATCTTGAAGCACTTAAAAAGGGTATCGTAAACCTTGAAAAACATATTGAGAATATGCATAAATACGGTGTCCCCGTAATTGTAACCCTTAATAGTTTTGATACCGATACCGAAGAAGAAACCAACTTTGTTCGCGACTTCTGTAAAGAAAAGGGTGCAGATTTTGAGCTTTCCAAAGTGTTTGCTCTCGGCGGTGAAGGCGGTATAGACCTTGCAAAAGCGGTTGTAAATGCTTGTGAAAAAGAGTCTAATTTCAAACCCCTTTATGCCGATGACCTTTCTATTAAAGAAAAGGTTGAAACTATCGCCAAAGAGATATATGGTGCAGATAAGGTCAACTTTACTCCCAAAGCACTTAAGGAAATTGCCGATATAGAAGCACTTGGCGGTGATAAATATCCTGTATGTGTTGCCAAAACTCAGTATTCATTCTCGGATGATCCTAAACTCCTTGGTAAACCCAGTGGTTTTGATATTACTGTAAGAGAAGCAAAATATAACGCAGGTTCAAGATTTACCGTCTTACTTACAGGTGATATTATGACTATGCCGGGACTTCCCAAAATTCCCTGTGCCGAACAAATTGACGTGGATGAAAACGGGGTAATTACCGGATTGTCATAATAATTTAAGGGAATGTAAATAAATACTAAAACCCCTTGACATTTTATGGGAAATTATGTATTATTAGTATAGCGAAAGCACAAAATATCTTTAGGAGGCATAAATTATGAGAGATGATAGCAGAAAGACTTTTTGGATTATTGCATCAGTAGTGGCTCTTGCAGGTGTAGCTGCCGCAGTAGCTTATTTTGTTGCAAAGTATGTTCGTTCTCGTAAAGAAGAATCTTTTGAAGACCTTTATGACTGCGATTGTGATGGTTTCTTTGATGATTGTGATTGCGACTGTGGTTGCGATTGCGGTTGTGAAGATGCTGTTGAAGAATAATAATTCATATAAAATAGGAGGATTGGGTTTATCCCAATCCTCCGTTTTTTTATATAAGATTATATATCTGAACTAATTTTGTCAAGATTACTTTTAATTGCATCAAATGATTTTTCACTAATAACGTGTTCAATTCTACAGGCATCTTCGGCGGCGGTTTCTTTATCAACACCTAAATAGGTGAGAATAGATGTTAGAATTGTATGCCTTTCGTAGATGTTTTGTGCAATTTCAAGACCTTCTGGGGTAAGGATAATATAACCATCCTTATTAACCGAAATATATCCGCCGTTTTTTAGAAGGCCAACCGCACGACTGACACTTGGCTTTGAATATCCCATATATTCGCAAATGTCTATTGAACGAACGTTACCCTTTTCTTTCGAAAGGATAAATATGCTTTCAAGATACATTTCTCCCGATTCTTGTAATGGCATTTTTACACCACCTTTACTTCTTTTCCATATTATAACATATTGAAATGTGAAAATCAATACTTGATAAATTTTATAATTTTTTTGAAAAACATTCTTGACAAAGTAAAATTAAGATACTATAATATATCTCGGTTAGCAAATGCTAACTAACTTTTATGACACACAGTTAGCAGGTGCTAACGCCTTGGTATGGGGGATATATATGCAAACACTTAAGGATGTAAAAATAGGTAAAAAAGTAAAAGTAGTAAAACTTCACGGTGAGGGTGCAGTAAAACGTAGAATTATGGATATGGGCCTCACCAAGGGAGTAGAAATATATGTTCGTAAGGTAGCACCTTTGGGTGATCCTATTGAACTCAACCTTCGCGGATATGAACTATCCCTCAGAAAAGAAGACGCCGAAATGGTAGAGGTAGAATAGAATATAAGAGGGGAGTGTTTTAAAATGTCTATAAAAATTGCGTTGGTTGGTAATCCGAATAGTGGTAAAACCACCTTATTTAATGCTTTAACGGGTCTTAATCAATATGTTGGGAACTGGCCCGGTGTTACCGTTGAGAAGAAAGAAGGTCGTTTAAAGAAGGATGATGACGTCGTTTTGGTTGACCTTCCCGGAATATATTCCCTTTCTCCATATACGTTAGAAGAGGTTGTAGCAAGAAACTTCCTTGTTGAAGAACGTCCTGACGTAATACTCAATATTGTTGACGGAACAAATCTTGAGAGAAACCTTTATCT
>JAZQJN010000080.1:0-2563 GCA_045541655.1 Acutalibacteraceae bacterium | reverse complement strand
ATTTGAATGTATGATATAATCAAAATGAGGTGATATAAATGAAAAAAAATACAAAAATAATACTTGTCTTGCTTCTTGTGTTGGTTGCATTTTCAGGATGTGGCGGTTCACGAGACGACGACAGCGGTCGTTCTTATTACGGCGATTATTCATCATATTATGGAACCTCATCAAAGGAAGATACCTCTTCGAAGGATACTTCAAAAAATTCATCCTCTACCACCTCAAATGACATGAAAATCTATAGTTTTAGCGTTGCTAAAATTGGAATACCTAAAGAATATGCCTCACAACTTGCGGTTGTGAAAAAGTCTGAAAGCGGAAAGACTTACAACGTATTACTTCGTGTTTATGAAAAGACATCCAAACTTGAATCGGAAATGGATATGGATGAATCCTTAGGTCTATTGTTTGAAATTGGATACACTAAAATTAGCAAATTCAGCAGCATGTCCGGTCAGGATTATCCCAACAGCAAGGTTTTTGCAAAGGATAGTAACAATTATTATATTTACACCGAGCCCTCCGATTATCAGTTTTACAGAAGCGACGGAGGTACCGCCACCGAGGAAAAGAATTGGCAGAAATTACAAAAAATTGGTGATACCGTTAAATCCCATTTTTTGAAGATTAATGATGCAAAAAGCTGCACCACAAAAATAAAAGATAGTGATGAAAATGCAAACAATTATTCTTCAAAACATAGCACCTCATCATATGTTACCTCTCAAAAATGTTCCCTTTGCAAAGGAAGCGGTGCCTGCAATCATTGCGTATTTGGTCATTGTCCAAGTTGTAACGGAAAAGGTAGATTTGATTGCATTACCTGTATTGGTATGGGAGACTGCGGTTCTTGCGGCGGCAGTGGTTACACCTATCGAGGGACGGGATTAAATTTCAAAAAGGTTCAGTGTTCCAGATGTAACGGTTCAGGAGATTGTCGTTCCTGCGGTGGCAGAAGATATGACAACTGTGCTGTGTGCGGTTCTACAGGTAATTGCAGTATTTGCGACGGAACAGCCCTGTGCAGTCTCTGCAACGGCACAGGGAAAAGATAAAGTATATTTATAATTGGCCTCACTTGCCTAAAGGGAGTCCCAGCCACAACCGACAAAAAACACTAAACCCCACCGTTCACGATATTGTGAACGGTGGGGTTATCTGTTGTGTATTTATAACGGCAGGAGCAGAGCCCCTGCCCTACGTTTTCTCTATTTATATTCTCTTATACAAGAAACTACTCTGCCTAAAATCTGGGCATCACGGGTGATAATGGGTTCGTAGGCATCATTTTCGGGCTGTAGTCGGATATGGTCATCCTCAAAATAAATCCTTTTTACGGTGGCTTCGTCATCCATCATAGCCACACCGATTTGACCGTTTTCTACCCTTTCGGTTTGTTCGCAAACGAGGGTATCGTCAGGGAGAATTCCCGCGTTTATCATGCTATCGCCTTTAACCTTAAGGGCAAATAGAGTACGGTTTCGGGCGAAGGATTTTGAGATGGGAATATATCCATCTATACATTCATTTGCAAGGATAGGCACACCTGCCGCAACTCTGCCCACAACGGGCACCGGCTCTACCTCTATTCCGGGGAGGCGAATAGAACGGGAGTTTTTTGGGTCTCGTTCAATAAGACCTCTCTCTTCTAAAAGACAAAGGCAGGAATGGACACCCGATGTGGATTTTATTCCACAGGCATCGGCTATCTCCCTTACCGTTGGAGGAACACCGCCGGAACATTTGCGGATATATTCATATACCGCCATTTCATCTATCTTTCTTTTTCCTGCCATTTGTTTCACCTCGTTTTTTAGATTTTTTTTAGAATTATAATCTATAAAGTCCCGAATCTACCATTACGATTTCGCTTGCACCGATTTTATAGTAGTTATGAGGAGTTCCGTTGAATTTTTGAAACACCTTTGTTTTGAAGGTTTCGGCATCTATTTCTAAAATACTGTTGTTACCTGTGGTACATACAAGCACTCGGTTTCCCTCTGCCCATATTCCTTCGGGATAACATATTCCGCCGTTTCCGCCTATTCTGATTTCAGGTCGCATATTAAGGGGAGAATATCTTATTATCGCACCATCTTTTTTATAGGTTATCCATACTCCCTCTTCGGTGGCACAAAGTCCTTCGGGAAGGCAATCTTTATAACAAAGGTTACCAGTCCATTTTACTTTACCGTCAAAGTTTATGAGTTCGGCATCTCCTTTGGAATCTACGATGAGTACTCTATGGTCGGGAAGGGATACCGTTTTACTTTCTATGAACTCTTTTGGATTATTTTCCACCTTGGCAAAGTTATTACCAAATTTGGAAAGCAAGAATACATTTCGGGTTACTACGCTTACTTCTCCCGAATCGCAACTATACATACGATAGGCGATTTTCATATTGTAATCGTAAACCGAACCCTCCTGTTTAATGGCAAAAACGATTCCGGAATTTGTGGGGACTGCCTGAATAACGCCTTCCTGACAAATTTGTTTTATCATTTATTCCCCATCCTTTCCGTTTTCATTAAGTCGGATCGTAGCCATGTCGTTCTGT
>JAZQJN010000079.1:0-5093 GCA_045541655.1 Acutalibacteraceae bacterium | reverse complement strand
GCGAAAACTGTCTTTTGCAACCGAAAGAGTTTACCGATATTGTTAGAATAGTGCGAAAATATGCGGAAGATAACAATATCTCGGTGTATGATGAAACAACAGGCAGAGGACTTCTCCGTCAGCTATATGTCCGCAAAGGATTTGCAACAGGTGAGATAATGGTCTGCCTTGTGATAAACGGCAACCGACTTTATAACGGAGAAGAGCTTGTAGATGAACTTACAAAGAACATCCCCGATATTACTTCCATTGTGGTAAATGTCAATAGAGATAAAACTAATGTGATTTTGGGTGATGAGTGTCAAACCCTGTATGGTAAGGATAAAATATCCGATATTTTGTGCGGTGTGGAATTTGCCCTTTCGCCCCATTCCTTTTATCAGGTGAATCCCGAACAGGCAGAAAAACTCTTCAAAAAGGCAGGGGAGTACGCCGACCTAAAAGGCGGTGAAACTGTCCTTGATCTTTATTGCGGAGTAGGTGCCGTAGGACTTTGTGCCGCAAAAAATGCCGATAAACTTATCGGTGTGGAAATTATCCCACAAGCGGTGGAAAACGCCAAAGAAAATGCCCTTAAAAACGGCATTACCAATGCAGAATTTATATGTGATGATGCCACAGGTGCCGCCGAGATATTGGCAAAAAGGGGTATCTCACCCGATGTTGTAATGATAGACCCACCGAGAAAAGGATGTACCCCCGAACTTATCTCAACCGTAACCGAAGATATGAAACCTAAAAGGGTGGTATATATATCCTGCGACCCCGCCACATTGGCACGTGATATAGCAATTTTTGAGGAAAAAGGATATAAACTAAAAGAGATTACCCCCTTTGACCTTTTCCCCCGAACACCACATGTAGAAAACGTGGCACTTTTGGTGCGACAATAATATAACTAATCAAAAAAGCAGAGCGTTATGGGTCGTTCAGTTAAGGACAGTAAAAGAGCTGTGTAGAAAATCTCTACACAGCTCTTAATTTTGTCTCATATCGTAACAAGCAGGGAAAATGTATGGCACATTTTCCCTGCTTGTTAGGAGAACCTAAAAACCTTTTCTAAACAAATATCATCTATTCAATAAATTGGAATTTATTTATCTTCTTTATCCTTGTTCTCTTTGCTCTTTTTTGAATATGATAAACCAAGGCAAAGGAATGTTGAACCAAGGCATATCCAAATAACAGCCATAGAATTGCTGTTTTCACCAGCAAAGTTAATAATTGCAGATATGTAGTATAATATTGCTGCCACATAGTACAGTGTAGCAGAATTTTTGTCTTTTTTCATTTTATACCTCCGTCAAATTCTTATTTATCGGTCAGTTATATTATAGCGTAACTTGACTAACAAATAAAGAGAATATTTAAAAACACCTGAAGTTTTAAGAAACACGGGAGTTTTCGTACTTTTTTGTACTGTCCTTTAGAGTACGACCCTTATGCTCTGCTTTTTTTGATATGTTTGTGCAGTTTACGACTCCTCAACAATCTTACCGCAAATGTGTTCGGGAATTAATTTTAGTAGTAGCGTTCTGTGGGCGTGTTTTTCAATTTCTGATTTTATATATTCCTCATCATTTGTGAATTTACGGCTGAGTTTTGCCGAAATATCCGTAATTTGTTCTATATCATCCACAATCTCAATTTTACCAAAAACAATTACACTCTTTATGTTTAATGCCCAACTGTCGGGGGTAGAATATCCCTTATCGTAGGTGCAAAAGGATACCTTGTTATTCTTTTTCAGTGCATCCAAACGATGCCCGATCTTACCACAGTGAAAGTATATATTGCCGTCATCCTCATTATAAAAATGATTCATAGGCATACCGTAGGGATAGTCATTATCCCCAATAACCGAAAGAATGCCCCTTTTCTCATTTTTTAGAATATCAACGCACTCATCAAAGGGGAGTTTTCTGTTTTTTCTGATTAGTTCTCTGAACATTATTTCACCATATTTCAAAAAATATTTACAGTACCGATTATAGCATAATAAGGTATTATATTCAATTAGAATTTTGCAGTCATTATTCATTGATGAGTTGTAGAAAAATAACATAAAAAAATGTTAATTTTTTCGCTGAAAATGCGAATTACATATTGATTTTTCCGTAAAAAAGGGGTAAAATCTAGTATAGTGGTTAATTTTGTGAAAAAAGGGAAAATAAACTATGAAATGTATAATTAATGGCCAACTCGTGCTCCCGAATGAGGTTAAATCGGGTATGGCAATCATCTTTGATGAAAGAATCGAAAGCATTGTAAAGGCGGATGAAATCGACCTTTCAAAATATGAAGTTATTGATGCAAAAGGCAATTATGTTGCCCCCGGTCTTGTAGATATTCATATCCACGGATATATGGGCTGTGATACCTCCGACGGTGATGCAGACGGCATCAGAAAAATGTGTGCAGGCCTTGTAAAAAACGGTGTTACAAGTTTCTGTCCCACCACTATGACCGTATCTGTAGAAGAGATAGAAAAGGCATTTAACGATGCCCGTGAGGTTAAGGCAGAGGGTGCCAAAAACGGTGCCAAGGTGCTTGGTATCAACTGTGAAGGACCTTTCATTAACCCCTCTAAAAAGGGTGCTCAGGCAGAGGATCATATAAAGAAACCCGATGCCGAATTTATCCTTAAAAATGCCGACATTATTAAGGTATATACCATCGCTCCCGAAATGGAGGGTGGACTTGACTGTGTCGAAAAGGTATATAACGACGGTCGTGTTGTGTCTTCAATCGGCCACACAGGAGCCAGTTTTGATGAAGCAAACGCGGGTATTGAAAAGGGTGTTAGACACACAACCCACCTTTTTAATGCTATGACAGCCCTTATGCACCGTAATCCCGGTGTTGTTGGTGCGGTGCTTTCGGATGAAAATGTCAGTGTTGAACTTATTGCCGATACCTTCCACATTAACCCCGGTTTATATAAAATGGTGGCAAAACTTAAAAAAGATAAACTTTGCCTTATCACCGATTGTATGAGAGCAGGCGGAATGCCCGACGGTGATTATACCTTGGGTGGACAACCTGTAAAAAAGGTAGGTATTCAATGCCTTCTTGAAGACGGTACCATCGCAGGAAGTGTTTTAGACCTTAACAAAGGTGTCAAGAATTTCTATGAATATTCAGGAGTATCCTTACCCGAAGCATTTGCAGCAGCATCCTTAAATCCTGCAAAGGTAGTAGGGGAGGATGACAAAATCGGATCCCTTGAAGTGGGAAAACTTGCGGATATTATAATCGTAGATAGCGATTTCAATATTATAAAAACCCTTATTGGAGGAACAGAAAAATGAGCGTAAAAGCATATTCAAACGGAAAAAACAACGGAATCAGAGTTTTTGTTGCAGACAGCTACGAAGATCTTTCCACCAAAGCCGCAACCATCGTTGCAGGAGCAATCGCAAACAAGCCCAAATTTCTTTTAGGACTTGCTACCGGTACCTCTCCCATCGGTCTTTACAGCGAACTTGCAAATCTTAATAAACAAGGTAGAGTAGATTTTGCAAATGTTACTACCTACAATCTTGATGAGTATTATCCCATCGACCCTGCAAATGACCAATCCTATCGTTATTTTATGAATAAATATCTCTTTAATAACGTAAATATCGATATGGCAAACACCCATCTTCTTAACGGACAAGCCGATGATTGGAAGGCAGAATGTGCACAATACGATGCCGATATCGCTGCTCTCGGTGGCATCGATCTTCAGGTTCTCGGTATTGGTAACAACGGTCATATCGGTTTCAACGAACCCGGTGAAGAGTTTATTTGGGAAACCCACAGAGTAGAACTTACCGAGTCCACCATTATTGCAAACTCCCGTCTTTTCAACTCTGCTGATGAAGTACCCCGTGCAGCACTTACTATGGGTATCGGTAATATTATGGAAGCAGAACAAATCGTTCTTGTAGCCAACGGCAAAAACAAAGCAGAAGCTATCAAAGCAGCCCTCGAAGGTCAAATCAGTCCCCTTTGCCAAGCATCCATTCTTCAGCTTCATAAGAACGTAACCTTTATTCTTGATGAAGATGCAGCAAGTGCACTTACCGAATATAAACCCCTATAATAATTTGATTACATTCTAAAAAGGATTGATAATAATGTTCAAAGCACCTCTTGATCCCGATTTTCGCCCTGCAGTAGTAGCCGTTGCAGAATATAAAAAGGCGGTAGCAGAGGCAGAAAGCACCCCCCTTGTTATTGCAGTAGAAAGACAAAAGGGATATACTTCTACCTTCCAGATTGATGTTTTCAAGGATGGCACAGGTCACGATGAAGAAAACTTCGATATTATTGAACGTCTTGTTAAAACCCTTCTTTGGGTGTATGGTGGATATAAAGTAACCATCGCAGGATCTAAAAAGATATATGAAGGTATTAAAGATGCATATCGCAAAGGCGGTTTGAGAGAATTTGATGCCGACTTTATGGCAAAGATTTATGAAGCCGATTTTGAGGTTTTGTATGTAGAAAATGTCGCAGATGCTCCCAAAGAGGTTAAGGCAGCATCCCCTGTAGGCCGTCATCTTAACGGATGCCGTATCGGATTTGATGCAGGTGGCTCCGACAGAAAAGTATCGGCAGTTATTGATGGTGAGAGCGTGTATTCCGAAGAGGTTGTATGGTTCCCCAAACTTCAGTCTGATCCCGATTATCACTATCAAGGAATTTTGGAAGCAATGAAGACCGCTGCATCCAAAATGCCCCGCGTTGATGCTATCGGTGTATCCTCCGCAGGTGTATATATCGACAACAAGATTATGGCTGCATCCCTCTTCCTTAAGGTTAATGAGGAAGACTTCAATAAAAAGGTTAAGAATATGTATATCGACGTGGCAAAGGAAATAGGGGAGAATATTCCCGTTGAGGTTGCTAACGACGGTGACGTAACCGCTCTTGCAGGTGCTATGGACCTTAACGATACCAATGTTCTTGGTATCGCAATGGGTACAAGTGAAGCCGCAGGATACGTTGACGGAAACGGCAATATTACCGGTTGGCTCAACGAACTTGCCTTTGTTCCCATCGACTTCAATAAGGATGCTATCGTTGACCCCTGGGCAGGAGAT
>JAZQJN010000078.1:0-6012 GCA_045541655.1 Acutalibacteraceae bacterium | reverse complement strand
TCTTAATAATTCAAACAACTACACCCTTGAATTTGCTAAGAGAGCAAAGGGTGAGGTTAGAATGTTTACTCGAATTGCCACCACCGAAAATGGTGCTTTTTGCGATGAAAAAGGGGATATTTATTTTGCACAAAAGGGTGTAAATACCCTTATAATGAATAGAGAAGATATCCGCCTTCCCGGACTTCATAACGTAGAAAACTATCTTGCTGCAATTTGTGCGGTAGGAAGTGAAGTATCGGCAGAGAATATCAAAAAAGTGGCCAATAATTTTGGCGGAGTAGAACACCGCATTGAGTTTGTAAGGGAACTCAATGGTGTAAAATGGTATAACGATTCTATTGCCACAAGTCCCACCCGTGCTATTGCAGGACTTCTTGCCTTCGATAAACGACTTATTATTATCGCAGGCGGATACGATAAACATATCCCCTTTGAACCCTTTGCAGAGTGTGCCGTTGACCACATTAAGTTGCTTATTTTAACGGGTGATACCGCCGAAAAAATAAAATCCTGCGTCGAAAATCAAAAGGGATATAACCCCGAAACTTTAGAAATAATAATGGCAGAGGATATGGAAGATGCGGTAAATATCGCTCATAAAAAGGCAAAAGAAGGGGACGTTGTATCCTTAAGCCCCGCCTGTGCCAGTTTTGACCGCTATAAAAACTTTATGCTCCGAGGAGAGCATTTCAAAACCTTGGTAAAAGAATTGTAAGGGGAATTTTTTATGAAAATTGATGATATCATTATAAAACTTGCCAACGCTACGCCCAATAACGTGTGTGGTGTTGCAAGGGATATGTTAAGTGAATATGGTAAGGTATCAACCTCAAAACTTGGTAATTTGTGCCTTGAAATTGAGGGAGAGAGTGACTACACAGTTATGCTGGACGCCCATATCGATGAAATCCATATGGTGGTAACCTCTATCGACAGTAACGGATTTCTAAAGGTATCCACCTGCGGAAGTATCGACCCCCGTGTTCTTTCGGGATGCGAGGTAACGGTGTGGGGAGCAGAGCCGCTTTACGGAGTATTTTGCACCACGCCTCCCCATCTTTCAAAGGGAGATAATGTAGCAACCGACGTAGAAGATATGGCTGTTGATATCGGCTTTGATAAAAAGGATGCTATGATGCGTGTAAAGGTGGGGGATGTGGTAACCTTCCGTGAAGGTCAGGTATCTCACCTTGCCAATGACCTTATCGGTTCCAAATCTCTCGATAATCGTACAGGCGTCGCATCCCTCGTTTATGTTGCAGATATGATAAAAAAATCGGGTAAAAAATCCCCTTGTAACGTGATAATTCAACTATCCCAACTTGAAGAGGTGGGTGGAATGGGGGCAGCCACAGGTGCCTTCGAAAAAACACCCGATGAAGCGGTGGTTGTGGATGTAAGTTTTGGTGATTATCCCACCATCAGCGAAGAAAAAACGGGTAAAATGTGTGGTGGACCTATGATAGGTGTGTCGCCCCTTTTGGATGAAACCATAACAAATAACCTTAAAAAGATTGCAGAAAAAAAGGATATTCCCTATCAACTTGAGGTTATGTCGGGGCGTTCAGCCACCAATGCGGACGTTATATTTACCCGTAAAGACGGCATCCCTTCAGGACTTGTATCCATTCCCCTTCGCAATATGCATACCCCCGTTGAGGTGGTAAGTCCTTGTGATGTAGAGGATGTGGCAAAACTCCTTTTTGAATACGTTATGAGTAAAGGGGAGGAAAACTAAAATGAGCAGAATACAAGAATTCTTAAAAGAACTTTGTGAAATTTCTGCCCCCTCGGGAAGAGAACAAGGAGTAAGAGAATACTTAATAAATAAAATCGGCAACAAAGCCGATTGCACAGTGGACAAGTTAGGTAATCTTATTGTCCGTAAAAAAGGTAAGAATCAAACCAACAAAACCGTAATGTTAGATGCCCATATGGATGAAGTCGGAATAATCGCCACCTATATTACGGCGGGGGGCTTTGTGAAATTCGGATGTGTTGGTGGAATTGATCCCTCGGCACTTTTCGGTAAGAGGGTTAAGTTCCTAAACGGAATTGAGGGTATAATAGGTTGTCCCCCTATTCATTTTAGCAAGGGTAAAGAAAAAGAATATCCCAAAACCACCGAAATGTATATCGACATAGGTGCATTCACCCGTGAGGATGCCGAAAAAATGGTTCCCCTTGGTGAAAGCGGAACCTTCGTTAGCGATTACGTTTGCTTTGGCAATAACAGAATTAAAGCAAAGGCCCTTGATGATAGGGTGGGATGTGCTATCCTTTTAGATATGATTTTAGATGACCTGCCTTACGATATTACATTCACCTTTACCGTAGGAGAAGAAACGGGTCTGTCGGGTGCAAAGGTGGCCACATATAAGGTTCGTCCCGACTATGCTATCGTGGTGGAATCCACCACCGCGGCAGATATTGCCGACACCCCCGAGGACAAGCAGGTGTGCAAATTAGATAATGGTCCCGCTGTATCATTTATGGATAGACATACCGTCTATAATCGAGAATTATATAATATGAGTTTTGATGTTGCAGAGAAAAACAACATCAAAATCCAGCCCAAAGCTGCGGTAGCAGGAGGCAACAATGCAGGAGCGGTACACAGTACCGCCGACGGTTGCCCCACCATTGCTATATCGGTACCTTGCCGATATCTCCACACAGGCAACTGTGTAATATCAAAAGATGACCTTAACGAAACCGCAAAACTTGTAAGGGCTATGGCAGAGAATATCGCAAAACAATAGGAGCATAAAAATGCAGAATTTTTTTGAAATATCACCCCGACTTAAATCCCTCGATTATGAGGTGCGAAATGAACTTAAAAGCATCTTTGAAAAAAGGGATGAAATAACCGAATATAATCAACTCAAAGTTTTAAAGGCGTTTATAAACAACGGGGTTTCCGAAAACCACTTTAATGCCTCCACAGGATACGGATATGGAGATAGAGGCCGTGAGGTTTTAGAAGAAACCTTTGCCGAAATAATGGGAGCAGAGGATTCATTAATCCGCCACAATTTTGTATCGGGGACCCATACCTTATCGGTAGCACTTTTTGGCATACTTCGCCCGGGAGATACCGTTCTCAGCGTAACGGGAATCCCCTATGATACCATCCATCCTATTTTCGGAATTACCGATTCTTGCGGTTCCCTTAAAGAATTCGGCGTCAAATACGACCAGGTTGACCTTAATGATAAAGGACTCCCCGATCTTGAGAAAATTGCAAACCGCCTTAAAAAAGACAGCGTAAAAATGGTTTACATACAACGCTCCCGCGGATATACTCTCCGCAAATCCTTGTCGGTGGATGAAATAGGGGAGATAGTGTCGGTGGTTCGTAACATCGCCCCCGAAACCATAATAATGGTAGATAACTGCTACGGTGAGTTTGTAGAAAAAAGAGAACCCACCGAAGTGGGTGCCGATATTATTGCAGGATCTCTTATTAAAAATCCCGGTGGCGGAATTGCCCGTACAGGGGGATACATAGCAGGTAGAAAAGACCTTATAGAAATGTGTTCATATCGACTTACCACCCCCGCCACAGGCAAAGAGGTTGGTGCAACTTTAGGTATGAATAGAGAACTATTTATGGGAGTGTTCCACGCACCTCACGTGGTAGGAGAAGCGGTAAAAACCGCCATATTTGCATCCCGTTTGTTTGAAAAATTGGGATATAACGTTACCCCCGCATCCGATGAAGAGAGAGCGGATATTATTCAGGCACTTCTTTTAGAAAACGAACAAAACCTTACCGCCTTTTGTCAGGGAATACAAAGCGGTTCTCCCGTGGATGCCTTTGTAACCCCCGAAGCGTGGGATATGCCGGGGTATGACAGTAAGGTCATAATGGCGGCAGGAACCTTCACGTTAGGTGCATCGGTAGAACTCTCGGCAGATGCACCAATAAGAGAACCCTTTGCGGTGTGGATGCAGGGTGGACTCAATTTCCATAGCGGAGCTATGTGTGTCCTTTTAGCCGCCGAAAAAATGTTAAATAATCAAAAATAGGGAGGAAAACTTATGTCAAAAATGAAAAATTTTACACTCAATACTGAACGTCAGGGAATGTATAACATAACCAAGGATGTAACCAACTTCATTTTAGACAGTAATATAGAAAACGGTATAGCATTTATTTACTGTCCTCATACCACAGCGGCTATTACAATAAGCGAGAATACCGATAGCCGAATGATAGATGATATGCTCAAAGGATTAGAACGTGCCTTCCCCAATTATGAAGATTATACCCATAACGAGGGCAACTCCTTTGCCCATATTAAATCCAGCATGATGGGATGCGAAATGTTTGTTCCCATCGAAAACGGATGGCCTGCCTTCGGCCCCTTCCAAGCCCTCTTTTTCTGCGAATTTGACGGTCCAAGAGAACGCCATTATTTCGTAAATATTATGGAGTGCGACCAATAATTTTTGAAAGTTTTTCTTGTTCCTCCTTTGCAGATATTAAGGTGGAATAGTTATAAACACAAATGCCGAATAAGTTTTTGTTTTCTAAAACTAATCTTGATTGGCGGGATAAAATATCGTTGTTTTTTATCCATTCATCACTTCCCGCATCCATCTCTCCCGATTTGTATGCGGCTAAACCGATGATGGTATTAACCTTGTTGTTGCGTAGTTTTTCCCACTCAGTAAGAAGATTTTGAAACCTGAACTTTTCTTTGGGATATTCAAATCCAAAATACAGTTGAGGGCAAATGTAATCCACATATCCCCCATTTATCCAGTGGGATGCGTCGGCGTAAAGGACACTGTAATTTTTCTCAATGTCGGCAGAGGGGCTAACCCCGAAAAGAATGTTTCGACCCTGAGATTTTACCGCCTGATATACGCCAAAGATAAGATTGTTCACACTTTGCCTTCTGAAATCACCTAAACTTTTAGCGTTTTCTCCCGCAAGTTTTTTGTAGTTTTCGTAACTCGTTTTGTCGAAACTTTCATCGGTGGTGGGATAAAAATAATCGTCAAAATGTATTCCATCAAGGGGATAATTTTCTATCACCTCCCGCACCCCGTCAATAATGAGTTTTTGCGATTTTGTTTCAGAAGGGATAAAATATATCCCACTGTCTAAAACCGAAACACATCCTTCGTCATACAGTCTTTGTGCAGGATTTGTATCACTTAAATCGGTGATTTTAGTTCTCCTTTTTGCAACCCTGTAAGGATTTATCCATCCGTGAACCGATAAATTAAACTCGTGAGCAATCTCTAAAAGTATTTCAAGAGGGTCAAATGTGGGAACGCTCTTCAGTAAAGAAGAATAGGGGAAAATATTTGACCGATAAAAAGCATCACAATGGGAGCGGATATGTAAAACCACCGTATTGAATCCCATATCTTTAATGCTTTTTAGCACACCCGAAATATGCTCTTTATACTGTTGTTCGTTTTTATTGTTTATCATATTGGCAAACTCGATGTAGTTTATCCAAATGCCTAAAAATTTTGCATCGTTTTGGGTGCTTTGTGTAGTGATAGGTTGCTCCTTGTTTTTTATTGATAAAACTGATAGAGTAATTGCAAGGATGACAAGCACCGCTATGAGGGTTGTCCTGCGGTAATACATAACGCTCACCTCGGAGGAAGATAATGGACTACGGAATATACGTTATAATAATATATGCAATAATTATCGCTATTATTTCCATTGTTGCAACTATAATTGATAAACTTAAAGCCAAAAATAATAAAAGGCGAATAAGAGAAAGTACCCTTTTGTGGATGGGCTTTTTAGGCGGAGCAGGAGTGATGTATATCACAATGAAGATTATCCGTCACAAAACAAGGAAGAAAAAGTTTATGATAACCCTGCCCTTGTTTTTTGTACTACATATTATTACAGCGATAACAATTTGTTATTTGTCCCCATATATTTAGCGTTTTTGCTTGATTATTTTTGCAAAAAAGTGTATTATAATATGAGTATCTTTTTTATTTGTTTTGGTGGTGAACAACTTGACC
>JAZQJN010000077.1:0-7419 GCA_045541655.1 Acutalibacteraceae bacterium | reverse complement strand
GCATATATGAACAGAGAAAGTTTAGAGATCACCTTAAAAGAAGGTCGCACCTGCTTTTTCTCCCGTTCAAGACAGGAACTTTGGCGAAAAGGTGAAACCAGCGGTAACGTACAGCACGTTATAAGCATCACCGCCGACTGTGATATGGATGCACTTAACGTTAAGGTAAAAAAAGAAGGTCCTGCTTGTCATACAGGCAATAATTCTTGTTTCTTCAACACCATTTTGGAAGCCGATAGCGAACCCTTCTCCCTTGATAGTCTATACGATTTGGTTAAGGGAAGAAAAACAAACCCCGTTGAAGGTTCATATACTACATATCTTTTTAATAAAGGCAAAGAAAAAATCCTCAAAAAAGTTGGAGAAGAGTGTACCGAAGTTGTTATCGGTGCTATGAAGGATAGTAAGGAAGAAACCGTTTACGAAGTTGCCGACCTTACCTATCATTTGCTTGTTCTTATGTCAGAAATGGGTATTACCGTTGATGATGTTAAAACCGAACTTGCCAAAAGACACGTTGTAGATAAAAAAGTAAAACAAGAAACAATGCAATAAAATAATTAATGCCTTACCGAAAATATCGGTAAGGCAAATTTGAATTTTATCTATAATACAATCCCCTTGTTCTATCGAATGGTGGGTATTGGTTGTTTTTTAACAGTTCCATTATCTCTTTACATTCATCAGGAGTTTCATTTGTGAAATATACAAATCCGAAATCAGTGCCGTAAAGGGGTTTATCGCCAATATACAGCGGCACACTGTTAAGCAGGGTTGAGTATTTTTTATTGTGACACATTAGTTGAAATTTCTTATCGATTCTATCAACCAAAACAGGGTTTCCGTCACAATCTCCACAACCGTTTTCTCCCCTTGCGGGACAACTTCTAAGTCGCATAAGGGGGAGGTATCCATAACACACCGCTCCCCTTTCTAAGGTGCCTTCAAGACGTTCTATGGCAAAGGAATTTATCTCAACCGATAAAACCGCCTTTTCAAGACCTAATTTTCTATAGAACTCCAATGCGAGGGTGTTGGATATATTAAGATTAATTCCGCCGATTATGGCAATTCCCATTTGTTTTGCAAGCCATACACCACCGATATTTTCACAATAGAGTCGGGTAACACCATACTTTTTAGCAGTTTCAAGTTTATTTTTGATTCTTTCGATATCTCCCTCATACATAAGAACAGGGAGTTCAGCGGTATCTACACCGATTTTTTGAGATTCTTCACCTATTTCATCAATGGGAAGAATTTTCACACAATTATCGGATATTTTTTCTAACTGCTCTGCTTTTTCTCCTCTAATTATAAATTTCGTTGGGAATGACTTTTCGTGAGATGAAATTTCAGGAATATTTCTCACAAAATTATAAGGTTTAACCTGACTTCTGACAGATAATAAATCCTGTTCACAACGGCGACGCATATCTTTGAGAACCGATGGAGGTAACATAAGGTTATTATCATTTATCACCTTAAGATTATCGAGGAAGAATGGTGTCCCTCCCAATTTTGAAAGAAAATTACAGGCACTTTCTTCGTTGGTGGGTTTATTCTCTGCAACAAAGGGTACAGTACCCTCTGCGAAAACGGTATTTTTACCGTCGGTCATTGACAATACAGCATTTTTTTCAGGGTGTAGTGTAAGTAACATATCAACTGCCACCGACTGATTTTCTCTTTTATACAGTTCGTGGAGTGAATTTTGTATTTCTCCCGAGGATAAAACATCCTCTTTTGTTCTAATGCCGAACATTTTACCATTACGTTTCGCATCTAAATATCCGGTTGTAAAACCGCTTCGTGAAAAGACTTTACGAAGAATTTCGGAGTTTATATCCTCATTATTTAATGCCTTTTTCAGTTGATTTACAGCGGCGGCAACATATTCCGCCCTTTTCATTCTTCCCTCAATTTTGAGGGAAGAAACACCTAAATTTGCAAGTTTTTTTGCACTATCTACATAGGACATATCCTTTAAGGAAAGTGCAAATTCTCTGCCATTATGCTTAAAATTAAGTCGGCAAGGTTGAGCACAGACTCCCCTATTACCGCTCCTTCCGCCAATACAGGCGGAAAGCAGACAATTCCCCGATGCACTGACACAAAGTGCACCGTGGACAAAGGTTTCCAGTTCCATATTTTCGGGCTTTTTAGCACAAATCTCCTTAATTTCATCAAAGGAAAGTTCCCTTGCTAAAATACATCTTGAAAAACCGTTTTCAGAAGCAAAATCAACGCCTAAACTGTTGTGAATTGCACCTTGGGTAGATACGTGAATGGGTAATTCAGGGCAACAATTCTTGAAAATGGTTGCGACACCCATATCTTGAACGATTACTCCATCGGCACCGCTCTTTGCTATGCTTTCTGCCGCTTCATATACATTATTTTCTGTGTCATAAACAATTATGTTAAATGCAACGTAAACCTTAACACCTCTTGCGTGGCAGTAAGATACGGCATCAAGAAGGGATAGGTCATCAAAATTCTCTGCATTATTGCGGGCGTTAAAACCCTTTACACCTAAATATACTGCGTTTGCACCGCTTCTAACCGCAGCTTCAAGTTGTTCTTTTGAACCGGCAGGTGCTAAAATTTCGCATTTCATATATTATTCCCCTTCCTAATATTTTTCTATATGTGAGGTATCCTTATTATGATTAAACCTGAATTACTATCCCCTGCGGGTGATATGGAATCTCTGACCGCCGCTCTGCGATTTGGTGCCGATGCGGTTTATATCGGTGGCCCTATGATGCAACTAAGGGCTGACAAGGCCGCCTTTACTTTAGATGATATAAAGACCGCTGCAGATACAATGCACAAAGAAAACAAAAAATTGTACGTTACGGTAAACTGCTTTGCCACCAATGAAGAGATAGATCAAATCGGCAGGTATGCAAACGACCTTAAAAATGCGGGTGTAGATGCTATCATCGTTTCGGATATTGGTGCCATTAAAGAAATCCGTAATAAATCCGATATTGAAATCCACGTCAGCACCCAGGCAAACTGTCAAAACTATATGGCGGCTGCCCATTACTATGAAATGGGTGCATCAAGGGTTGTTCTTGCTCGGGAATTATCTATTGAAGATATTGCAAGACTTCGTGATAAAGCTCCACCTAAACTTGAACTTGAGGCCTTCGTTCACGGTGCTATGTGTATGTCTTATTCGGGTAGATGTTTGCTTTCTTCCTATCTCACAGGCAGAAGCGGTAACAGAGGCGAATGTGCCCAAAGTTGCCGTTGGAGTTACTACATAATGGAAGAAAAACGACAAAATGAGTATATTCCCGTTTACGAGGATGAACGTGGTACTCAAATACTCAGTTCAAGAGATTTATGTTCTATTGAATTTCTCGATAAACTCGCTGAAATCGGCATTAACTCCTTCAAAATTGAAGGCAGAATGAAAACTGCATTTTATACCGCCACCGTTACAAACGCTTATCGTCGCGGAATTGATCACACTGCCGATATGGATACTTTGAAAAAAGAACTCACAAGCATCAGTCATAGACCATATACAACCGGTTTCTACTTCGGTGAAGCAAAGAACATCTACACCGAAAACGGTGATTATATTACAGATTGTTCATTTATAGGTTCGGTTATTTCACAAGATGAAAATAATATGACCAAAATTCTTGTACGAAATAAATTTGCAAGTGGAGAAACCCTTGAGATTTTATCTCCCCTTTCTATTGGTGAAGAATTCGTTGTGGGAGATATAATCGAGGCAAAAGGGAATATCACAACTCTTGCCAACAAACCTATGACCGAGGTAACGATACATTGTCCTGTTAAACTTGAAACTGGCGATATGTTACGAAGAAGAAAGTAAGTTTAAACGCAATTCATAAAAAACGGCAGAAGTTATCTGTCGTTTTTTTGATTATACATATATTTACACCTATTTTCAAGTTGAAAATAACATTTTATTTACAAAGTTTATACAAAAAAGATATAGACAATAATTGACATAAATATCTTCCTGTGATATAATTGATTGGTTAATTATGGGATATTAGTTTTATTAGTAAAAAGAGGTAAATATTATGCCCAAAAAGATTATTAAGAAAAACGAAATATTTACAATACCAAACATTTTGAGTATGTTCCGTATTCTACTTATTCCAGTCATTGTGTGGCTATATTACTTTGAAGAAAACCACTACGGAATGCTTTGCGTTATTGCACTTTCGGGCCTTACCGACGTTGTTGATGGCAAAATTGCACGAAGATTTAATATGATATCGGATTTCGGTAAAATCCTTGATCCTATTGCGGACAAGTTCACCCAAGGAATTATCTTTATTTGTCTTTCTTCTAAGTATCGTCTTTTATATTGGCTTGTTGGACTTTTTGCAATTAAAGAACTTGTATCTGCCTTGGTTGGTTACAGATCGGTCAAGAAGGCCGATGAAGTACACGGTGCCATGTGGCACGGTAAAGTAAACACAGTTTTGCTTTATTCTCTCATTTGCACTTTACTTATTTTCCCTAAAATCAGCACCAATCTTGCAAACATATTAATAATTTGTTGCTGTTGTTTTATGCTTGTATCCTTTGCACTTTATTTAAGATTTTTTATTAAAAATATTATTGCTTCAAACAAAAAATAATATTACTGTTCAGATTTTTTAAAAGGAGTTGATTTCATATGATTACATTTTTCAAAACCGAAAATGGTATAATGCGTAAGGTGGATGTTCCCTCGCCCGGTTGTTGGATTAATGTTATATCCCCCGACAAAGATGAAATCAAAATCCTCACCAATGAATTTAACGTTAATCCTGAATACATCCGTTATGCACTTGACGAAGAGGAATCATCCCGTGTAGAAAATGAAGACGGTCAAACCCTTATCACCGTTGACGTTCCCTTAACCGAAAAAAATGACGATAACAGCGTTATTTATTCTACCATCCCTCTCGGCATTGTAGTTATGCACGATTACGTCGTAACAATCTGCACCAAAGACAATGCTACCATTCATGAATTTGCTGATGAAATGGTAAAGAATGTTGATACAAATCTTAAAACCCGTTTTGTATTGCAACTTTTCCTTAGAATGTCGGCTCGTTATCTGCAATACCTTAAACAAATCGACCGTTATTCCGGTTTTGTTGAACGTTCCCTTCGTAAGACTATGAAGAACCGAGAACTTATTCAAATGCTCGATTTGGAAAAATCCTTGGTTTACTTCAGAACCTCTCTTAAATCTGATGCTGCTACCATTGAAAAAATTGCAAGAGGCAGACATATCAAACTATATGAGGATGATAAGGAACTCCTTGACGATGTACTGGTTGAGATTAAACAGGCACTCGAAATGGCAAATATATACTCAAACGTTATATCTGAAACCATGGAAGCATTGTCTTCCCTTATTTCAAACAACCTGAATACGGTTATGAAGGTTTTGACTTCGATTACCGTTCTTATGGCTATTCCTACAATGATATTCAGTTTTTACGGTATGAATATCGGCGAAACTGCAGGTGGTCTGATTCTTGCTTCAAACACCTGGATTCCTTTGGGCATTGCCGTTGTTGCAACCTTACTTGTTGGCATTTGGCTTTGGAAAAAGGATATGTTTTAACAAAAAGATTTTATAGATATTTTAATTACCACAAGACAGAAAAGGAATGTATAAAATGTCCAGATATTATTTCACATCTGAATCAGTAACCGAGGGGCATCCCGACAAGGTTTGCGACCAGATATCCGATGCTATATTAGATACCATTATTTCACAAGATCCAACCGCTCGCGTTGCTTGTGAAACCTTTTGTACTACCGATAAGGTTGTTGTAATGGGTGAAATCACCACCGCTGCAAGTTTTAACGTTGAAAACATTGTTCGCGGTGTTATATTTGATATTGGATATAATATCCCTGATATTGGTTTTGACAGTAACACTTGTGATGTAACATCCTTTATAAACGAACAATCTGCCGATATTTCTGGTGGTGTTGGTAACTCCCTTGAAAGCCGTGAAAATGGTACTTGCGACGTTGCTGATACTATTGGTGCAGGCGACCAGGGTATGATGTTTGGCTTTGCTTGTGATGAAACCGAGGAATTTATGCCCCTTACCACCGCTCTTGCTCAGGAACTTGCTCTTAAACTATCTGAAGTCAGAAAGAACGGTACTCTCTCCTATCTTCGCCCCGACGGTAAAACTCAAGTTACTGTAGAATATGAAGAAGACGGTACTCCCCTTAGAATTGATACTGTTGTTGTTTCGACCCAACACAGCGAAGATATTACTCAGGAACAACTTAAGAACGATATTATTGAAAAGGTTATAAAAGCGGTTGTGCCCGGTAATCTTATTGATGAAAACACCAAATATCTTATTAATCCCTCGGGTAGATTTGTTATTGGCGGCCCTGCAGGTGATACCGGTCTTACAGGCAGAAAAATTATTGTTGATACATACGGCGGTGTTGCCCGTCACGGTGGCGGTGCATTCTCGGGTAAGGACCCCACAAAGGTTGACCGTTCTGCCGCTTATGCAGCCCGTTACGTTGCTAAAAACGTTGTTGCTGCAGGACTTGCTAAACGTTGTGAATTGCAACTCGCTTATGCTATTGGTGTGGCATCCCCCGTTTCTATTTACGTTGATACCTTTGGTACCGAAACTGTAAAAAAAGAACTCATTGAAGAGGCCATCAAAAACGTATTTGATCTTCGCCCTTATTCTATTATCAAAGACTTAGGACTTAGAAATCCCATTTATCGTAACACCGCCGCTTACGGACATTTTGGCCGTAAAGACGTGGAATTCTCTTGGGAAAAGACCGATAAAGTATCCGCTCTTAAAGAATATATTGCAAAAAATTCATAATGGGAGATAATATGAGCTCATTTATTGGAATAATTGCCGCTATGGATGTGGAAATAGACACCCTTAAATCTAAAATGACCGATATTTCCACAGAGAATTATTTCGGAACCACATTTTTATGCGGTAAACTTAACGGAAAAGAGGTTGTTGCCGTTACCTGTGGCGTTGGTAAGGTGGCTGCGGCAAGTCGAATATCCGCTATGATAATTAAATATTCACCAAAGGTTATTGTTTGTACCGGTGTGGCGGGTGGATTATCAACCGAACTTAAGGTTACATCCCTTGCCATTGCCGAAAACAGCGTTCAACACGATATGGACACTTCTCCCCTTGGTGATCCCGTTGGAATGATTTCGGGAATAAATATGATTAACATTCCATCAAATGAATATGCAACCGAAATCCTTGTAACATCCGCTAATGAATGCGGTATTCATAACGTTTCGGGGGTTATTGCGTCGGGCGACCAGTTTATTTGCGATAGCGATAAAAAGGAATATATCAAAAACACCTTCAATGCCATTGCCTGTGATATGGAAATTGCATC
>JAZQJN010000076.1:0-1675 GCA_045541655.1 Acutalibacteraceae bacterium | reverse complement strand
AAAGGTCGATGAAAACAGCAAACCCTTATCTGATGTAATTATCCAAAAAGTAGAAGTTACCACCTACAAGAAGTAAAAAACAAAGGATTTTTTCGCAAGGGCATAACCTTGTGTTAAAATATAAAATCGTTCAAAATCTCGAAAGGAGTAAATTTTATGAACTACACCCACGAAGTGGAAAAAATGTGTCCTGTGGCCAAAGGCCCTCATCATGGACCCGCACCCATTCCCGAAGAGGGCAAATGGGTAAAATCCTATCAAATCAGTGATATCAGTGGTTTGTCCCACGGTATCGGCTGGTGTGCACCCCAACAGGGTTGCTGCAAATTGACCTTGAACGTTAAGGATGGTATCATCGAAGAAGCTCTCGTTGAAACCCTCGGATGCTCCGGAATGACCCACTCTGCCGCTATGGCAGCCGAAATTCTTCCCGGCAAAACCCTTCTCGAAGGTCTTAACACCGACCTCGTTTGCGATGCTATCAACGTTGCTATGAGAGAAATCTTCAAGCAACTTGCATACGGTCGTACCCAATCTGCATTCTCCGAAGATGGTCTTCCCATCGGTGCAGGTATGGAAGACCTTGGTAAAGGCCTCCGTTCTCAGGTAGGTACTATGTTCTCTACCAAATCTAAGGGCGTTCGCTATATGGAAATGGCTGAAGGTTACATCACCAAGATGGCTCTTGATGAAAATAACGAAGTTATCGGTTATCAATTCATCCGCCTTGGTAAAATGCTCGAAGATATCCGTCACGGTGCAGAACCTGCCGAAGCATTGGCAAAGAACACCGGTACTTATGGCCGTTTTGACGATGCCGCTAAGTACATTGACCCCCGTGAAGAGTAAGGAGGAATTGGATAATGGCTAACAATGTAAAATTTGAAGGTAAAGAAAGAAGAATGGCTAAAATCGAGGCTTGCCTTGCTGAATACGGTTTGGAAAGCTTGGAAGCTGCTCGCGACCTTTGCCTCTCTAAAGGAATTGACGTTGATGAGATTGTACGCGGAGTACAACCCATCGCTTTTGAAAACGCTGTTTGGGCATACACCCTCGGCGTAGCTATCGCCCTCAAAAAAGGCATCACCGATGCCTCAGATGCCGCTGCCGCTATCGGTATCGGACTTCAAGCATTCTGCATTCCCGGTTCTGTTGCTGAACAACGTCAGGTTGGTCGCGGACACGGTAACCTCGGTGCAATGCTTCTTAAAGAAGAAACCAAGTGCTTCTGCTTCCTCGCAGGACACGAATCCTTCGCCGCTGCAGAAGGTGCTATCGGTATTGCACGTACCGCAAATAAAGTTCGTAAAGAACCCCTTCGCGTTATCCTTAACGGTCTCGGCAAGGATGCTGCATATATCATCTCCCGTATCAATGGCTTTACCTATGTAAAGACCGAATACGATTTCTTCACCGGCGAACTTAAGGTTCTTGAAGAAAAAGCATTCTCCAACGGAGATAAATCCAAGGTTCGTTGTTACGGTTCCAACGACGTTCTCGAAGGCGTTGCAATCATGCAAAAAGAAGGTGTTGACGTTTCCATCACCGGTAACTCCACCAACCCCACCCGTTTCCAACATCCTGTTGCAGGTACCTATAAGAAATGGGCTATCGAGAACGATAAGAAATACTTCTCTGTTGCATCCGGTGGCGGTACCGGACGTACCCTCCATCC
>JAZQJN010000075.1:0-3568 GCA_045541655.1 Acutalibacteraceae bacterium | reverse complement strand
GAGTACCTTTTGCGGCTATTTCACCTTTATCAATAATGACAATATAATCGGCATCTGCCGCTTCTTCCATATAATGGGTGGTAAGTATGACGGTCATATCCTCTTCCCTACGGAGTTTCATTATCACATCCCAAACCTTCTTTCTGGTTTGAGGATCAAGACCTGTGGTGGGCTCGTCCAAAATAAGTATTTTAGGATGATGAATAAGGGAACGGGCAATATCAACCCTACGTCTTTGACCGCCCGAAAGTTTACCAACAGGCCTTTTTATAAATTCCTTTAGGTCAAACATTATATCAAGTTCTGAAAGACGTTGTTCAAAAGCTTCCCCTGTTATACCGTACAATGATGCTCTGCTTTGTAAATTATCATACACAGTAAGGGGTTTATCTAAAACTGAACTTTGGAAAACAACACCTATTTTTGAATGAATAGAATCAAGATTATGTTCAATATCTTCACCATCAATAACTACGTTTCCCTTATCCTTTTTGAGTTGACCGCAAAGGATGTTAATTGTGGTACTTTTTCCTGCACCGTTAACGCCAAGGAAGGCAAAGAATTCCTTTTCTTTAACCTGAAAACTCAAATCGTTGACCGCTTTAACGTCACCAAAACTTTTGTGCAAGTTATCAATTTTAATTATTGTATTCATCGTGGTTTCTCCTTGTAAGAATATCACAATAATTATAATATAACAGTAAAAACAAGTCAACCCGCTACCAAGATATCCTTAGCAGCGGGTTTAGTTATATTTTTAAGATTCGCAATTTTCGCAACAGCTTTGTTCGCATTCGCCTGAGGGGAAGAATTCATCAACGGGGAATTTGATTTTTCTGAACAATTCGCAAGGATTATCTGTGGTTGCGATACACTCTTTTTCAGGTACGCAGAAATCATATACCGGCATAAGCATCTGCACGTTTCGGATAAGTTGTACTACCGAGAAGAGTCCCAAGGTGACAGTTACCTTCTTTGTAGCACTTTGACAGAGTTCCAAAACGGTTTGATTAAGATAATCCTCCCCAACGGTTGCTCTTGCTACAGCTACGGGAATATTATTATATCCACAGTCACAATCACATCCGCAAATAGGACAAAGATTGGTTGCTAAAATAATAGGATCAATGGTTTGTACGGTGGCTTTGGGCATACTTCCTCTACCGATTAGTTCAGAATCATCGGTCAGAATATCATCGCTTGAAAAGGTTTTTGCACTGCCATCGGTACCGCACAAAATTACCTTCTTATTGAAAACTGAAAATCCGTTTACCGTTGTTCTGGTTGTGGGTAATGCAGCAGAAAATACTTCAACCTCTACCGCAAAGAAAAAGGTCATATCTACCGAGTAATATCCCCTATTGAAGGTTACGGGGTCAACATCCACAAGTACAGTAAGCAATTCGGCGTTTCGGGCACGAACGTTTGATGCCTCATTGATTAACTGTTGGTCTGCAACACTAAAATATACCCTTAAATCTTCAAGACAATCTCGGTCACAACAAGAGTCATATACTCTTCCTGCGTCAACACATACGGCTTCTTTGAAACCGTTATTGAAATCTGCCATAAACATATCCTCCTTATACATATAATGCTATAGTTTTGAAGGCACAAATTTTACCGATTATCATCGGCATCACTACATTCTATGTAAATGATTTGGTGTTGTTAATTTTTTATTGTAATAAATAAGAATTTATGTTATTATGTAAATGTATAAATATAATTTTTATCCTTGATAGGAGTATTAAAGTGAAAAAAAGACCTAATCCAACTAAATGTATAGCGTTTTGTGGGATCCTATCTGCCCTTGCGGTGGTTGTGATGTTAATAGCCTTTATTCCCTATCTTATGTTTGTTGCTCCTGTCATTGCAAGTTGTATCGTTGCATTTATTTATATTGAAATAGGGTTTAATTATGCTGCTTTAAGCTATGCTACGATTTCGGTGCTTTCTCTCCTGTTTTCACCCGATAAAGAGGCGGCTATGGTGTTTGTGGGTGTTTTTGGATTATATCCAATTATAAAAATGCTATTCGAGAAACATATTAGACCCACTATTCTTCAATATATTGTGAAACTTTTGTATTTGAACATTGTTATGATTATTTCATACTTAATTATCGTGTTCGTTTTTGGTATTCCATTAGAAGGAATGGAGGACTTTGGCAAATTTACGGTTCCAATTTTAATCCTTCTTGCTAACTTTATGTTCATTATGAACGATATGGCTTTATCCGCTGTTTTAACCCTATATAATAAGAAGTTCAAGGGGAAATTCTTTAGATTATGATAAATTATGATGTAATAATTGTTGGCGGCGGTGCCGCCGGTATGATGTGTGCCGGAACCGCTGTTAGAAATAACAAAAACGTACTTATATTAGATAAAAATCCCCGACCTGCCCGCAAGGTTATGATCACCGGTAAAGGCAGATGTAACGTTACAAACAACTGTACTCCTGCGGAGTTTTTACAAAACCTACCCACTAACCCTAAATTTATGTATAGTGCCATATATAATTTTACCCCTTGTGACACTATGGAATTGTTCGAGAGTTTAGGAGTTGAACTTAAAACCGAAAGAGGTAACAGGGTCTTCCCTGTCAGCGACAAAGCAGTGGATATTGTTGATGCCTTAGCAAAATATTCAAGGGGTGCAGACTATGTTTGCTCTGAAGTTGCGGATGTAACCGTGGATAATGGCAATGTAACCGGCATTATATGTGCTGATGGCACAAAATACACTGCAAATTCGGTGGTTTTAGCCACAGGAGGTATGTCATACCCCTTAACAGGTTCAACCGGAGATGGGTATAAATTCGCCAAGAATTTAGGCCATAGTATAATCGAACCTATCCCTTCTCTTGTACCCATTGAATCGAATGACAGGTTTTGTTCGGATATGTCGGGATTATCCCTAAAAAACGTTACCTTGACTGTTAATCAAAAGGGTAATAAAAAGCCCATTTTCAGCGAAACCGGAGAGATGTTATTTACCCATTTTGGAATATCCGGTCCTTTGGTTTTAAGTGCATCATCCCACTTTAATTTTTCAATAGATACCGAATTCTCCTGTTTTATAGATCTAAAACCTGCTCTTGATTTTGATAAACTTGACGCAAGAATTTTAAGGGACTTTGATGAATTTAAAAATAAAGATTTTAAAAATTCTCTTTCTAAATTAGTTCCATCGGCAATGATACCTGTTATTATTGATAAATGTGGC
Organism: Acutalibacteraceae bacterium; assembly: GCA_045541655.1. GTDB lineage: Bacteria > Bacillota > Clostridia > Oscillospirales > Acutalibacteraceae > UMGS1484. The sequence continues at coordinate 338 of JAZQJN010000075.1, read as the reverse complement.
ATTCCAGCAGATACCAAGGTCAACACAATCACAAAAGAACAACGGCGTAAACTTGTTGAAACACTAAAATGTTTTTCTGTATCGCTTAAAGGATTCAGACCTATTAAGGAGGCCATTATTACCTCCGGAGGAATCTCTACAAAAGAGATAAATCCAAAGACTATGGAGTCAAAACTTATTAATGGATTGTATTTTGCCGGCGAAATCATAGACGTTGACGGATATACCGGCGGTTTCAATCTTCAAATTGCCTTTTCTACCGGCCACCTTGCCGGAATGAACGTATAAAGGATGTGCTAAAAAATGTTTGCTATAGCTATTGACGGTCCTGCAGGTGC
>JAZQJN010000074.1:0-1798 GCA_045541655.1 Acutalibacteraceae bacterium | reverse complement strand
GGACTTTTTGTTATATATTTAATTATCTTCTGCCTTTTCTGTCATCACGGCGGGGTTTACGGGCGGGGGCAGGATCATTCTCGGGTACTGCACCTTCGATTTCGATAAGTGCGTTACGGCGGGAAAGGTTAATTCTGCCTTGATCATCTATTTCAAGAACTTGAACGATAATTTCATCCCCAACCTGAACAACCGATTCAACGGTATCAACACGTTTAACATCGAGTTGAGAAATGTGAACAAGACCTTCCTTACCGGGAGCGATTTCAACAAAGGCACCGAAGCTCATAAGACGGGTTACACGGCCTTTATAGATAGCACCAATTTCGGGATCGTTTGCAATAGTTTCGATCATCATAAGGGCACGTTTGCAATCTTCAACATCGAGACCGGCAACAAATACGTGACCATCCTCTTCGATATTAACGGTAACGTTGCAGGAACCTTGAATTTCCTTAATAACCTTACCGCTCTTACCAATAACGTCACCAATCTTTTCGGGATTAATGGTGGTGGTGAGCATCTTGGGAGCATATTTAGAAAGTTCGGGGCGAACTTCGGGAATTGCTTTGAGCATAATTTCATCAAGGATATAGATACGTGCTTTGTGGGTTTTTTCCAAAGCTTCCTTAATGATTTCGGGGGTAAGACCGTCAACTTTTAAGTCCATTTGGATAGCGGTAATACCGTCATGGGTACCTGCTACCTTAAAGTCCATATCGCCGAAGAAGTCTTCAAGACCTTGAATATCTACCATGGTCATAAAGCGGTCACCTTCGGTGATAAGTCCGCAAGAAATACCTGCAACGGGGGCCTTAATGGGAACACCTGCATCCATAAGAGCAAGGGTAGATCCGCAAACGGAACCCTGAGAGGTAGATCCGTTGGAAGAAAGAACTTCGGATACAAGACGGATAGAATAGGGGAACTCTTCAACAGAGGGGATTACAGGAACAAGGGCTCTTTCTGCCAATGCACCGTGACCGATTTCACGACGTCCGGGACCTCTGGAGGGTTTTGCTTCACCAACGGAATAGGAGGGGAAGTTGTAGTGATGCATATATCTCTTGGTTTCTTCTTCGTCGATACCGTCGAGGATTTGGCTGTCACTAACCTGACCTAAGGTTGCGGTGGTGAGAACCTGGGTTTGTCCGCGGGTGAAAAGACCGGTACCGTGAACTCTGGGAAGAAGTCCTACCTCTGCAGCCAGAGGACGGATTTCATCAATGCCACGACCGTCAACACGTTTGCCGTCATCAAGGAGCCAACGGCGAACAACGTATTTTTGGAGTTTATACATACATTCATCGAGTTTACCGATTTGTTCGGGATAAACTTCATCCAATTTTTCGTGAACCTCGGCATAGATGGGGAGAAGACGTTCATCACGGATTCTCTTATCATCGGTATCGAGAGCAACACGAACCTTTTCGATAGCAATTTCTTTAACTGCTTCGTACATTTCGGGATCGGGATCGTTAGATACGAAGTCCATCTTGGGTTTACCGATTTCGGCCTGAATATCCTTAATGAACTGAACAATCTTTTGGTTTTCTTTATGACCGAACATAATTGCATCGAACATTTCTTCATCAGAAACGCAGTCGGCACCTGCTTCGATCATAGCAACCAGACTATCGGTGGATGCAACGGTAACAGCCATACGGCTCTTTGCCTGTTGTTCGAGGGTGGGGTTGATAACGAATTCACCGTCAACCATACCAACAGAAACACCGCTGATAGGACCGTTCCAGGGAATTTGGGAAATGGTAACGGCAATAGATGCACCAATCATAGC